>NZ_JAJEPR010000037.1:0-34300 GCF_020686945.1 Fusicatenibacter faecihominis
CTTGGCTCATTCATCTGAGATATGGAACTAAAAATCCCTTGAAAAATAAGGAAAAAAGACTTGACTATATAGGGAGGGTGCTTTTATGAAGAAGAAAATAGCATTACTGTTGACAGGAACTATGGTAGCAGGCTTATTTGGAGGTGTAATGAATGTAGCCGCAGATGACTCCGCAGAGAAGATCAAAATCACTTATATGGAGTGGGGCGATGAGACGCGGCTGAAAGCAGCAGAGGAAGCTTTTGAAGCACAGTATCCGAATGTGGATATTGTTATTGATAACTGTGGCGGCAATTATAATGATTATGTGAATAAGCTTAAAGTCACGATGGCGGCCAATGAAGGACCGGAAGTATTCAAACTGCAGCCAGGCGCTCTTCTTGAACAGTTCAAGGAATATGTGGAGCCATTGGATACTTATCTGGAACAGGATTATGGAGAAAACTGGAAGGATAAATTCGAAGAGGCAATTTACTATCAGATTGAAGATGAAAATATTGGATGGATGGGAGCTCCGACCTATTTGAGCCTTGCGGGAACTCTGTTTGTGAACGAGACCATTCTGGAAGAAAATGGCTTGGAAGTGCCTACTACATATGACGAACTGGTTAATTGCTGTACTGCTTTAAGAGAAAAAGGAATTTTTCCTGTTGCTATGGGAGCTAAAGACGAATGGGCAGATCAGGATTTCATTGTAACTCTGTTTAATCAGATTGCACCAGGAAAAGTGTACGAAGTAGAAAAAGGAAACGGAAAATGGACAGATCCGGAGATGGTCAAAGCCCTGGAGCAGTGGGAAAAGTATTTTACAGATGGAGTGTTTGTGGATGGAGCTCTGGGACTCAGTATTTACAACGATGCAGTTGATATGTCTCAGAATGGACAGGCAGCATTCTTATTCAATGGACACTGGTATATGGACAGTTTCTTGGATGAAGAGACCGGAACAAAGCTGGAAGACAGCTATAAATGGACAGTGATTCCGCTTCCGGCTGCAGATGACGGGGAAACAGCAGTCCAGGTGGCATTGTCGGATATGATTTGCGTGAATAATTCGATAGAAGATGAAGAAACAAAAGAGATGGCATATAAATTTGCAATGTTCTTTGCAGGCGATTATATGTCAGAGTTTTCAAAAACTACCTATATCATGCAGACAGCAATGAAGGATATTCCGCTGAATACTACTTTCCGTGGTGAAAGCGGACCGAAAATGGATGAAGAGTTAAAAGATATGGTTCAGTATGGAAAAGGCGCTCGGGAATTATCAAATGTGGAGACAAAATCTGAACTGATTATTGTATTACAGGAAATTGCGATGGGAACATTATCACCGGAGGATGGAGCAGCAAGAGTTCAGGCAGTCGCAGACGGACAGTAAAGATTGGTTTAAGCGGCATGGAAATCGAATTCGGGTTCCCATGCCGCTTTTGTATGGAGGAGCGAAATGCAGAAAAAGCAAAAAATTGGTTTTTTGTATATTTTACCGGCCTTAGTACTGTTTTTTATATTTGTTGCATATCCGATTATTTTTAATTTTTACATAGGATTTCATAAATGGTCTGGTCTTGGCGAACCAGTGTGGGTCGGGTTAAAAAATTATAAAAAGGTTTTTTCAGAGCCGGTTTTTAAAACGGTGTTGAAGAATTTTGTGATTATTACAGGCCTTTTTGTCATTCTTGATAGTGTATTTGGAATGATTATTGCAGCCTTTTTGAATCTGAAACTGAAAATGTCAAAAGCAGCAAGATTATTGATTTATCTGCCTAATATTTTATCTTCAGTTGTGATTGGTTATGCATTTCAAATGTTATTGGAAACCAATAATGGAATTGTAAATGTATGGCTTCGAAAGTTAGGTCTGCAAAATTTAGCACAGCAATGGTTGATTAATCCTAAATTGGTTATTTATGTGATTCTGGCTATTCTTTTGTGGCAGGGTGTTGGTTTTGCTATGGTTTTATACACATCCGGAATTTCCGGAATACCCCAGGAATTATATGAAGCTGCCAAAATAGATGGAGCAGGGGAAACAAAACAGTTTTTTTATATTACAGTGCCGCTTCTGCGAGGGACTACCTATACACTGGTTATATTGAATGTAATTACTTACATAAAATTATTTGATCTGGTACAGGTTTTGACAAATGGAGGTCCTGGAACGACAACCTATACCTTTACTATTTATGTATATAATAAAGCTTTTACTTTATATGATATGGGTGGGGCATCTGCAGTAGCTACAATTATGCTTGTCATTTCACTGATACTTACAGCAATACAGCTGAAAATGTATGACAAAGGCAAGGAGTAATGAATGTGAGGTGAGAAAATGAAAAAAATATCAAGTGTAAAAATAATAGGAAATCTTTTTTTGGTGTTTTGCTGTATATTGGCAGTTGGTCCGATTACGCTTGGAATTCTTCGATCTCTGTTTAAAGATTCGATGTTTACGGAATTTAATCATTTCAGCAGTTATTTAACTGTGATTACTTCAGACGTAATTCTTCCGGCATTTTTGAATACGATTTTTATTACGTTAATATCGGTACCGTTAAATATTGCGATTGTAGCGTTAGCTGCATATGGATTTTCCAAATTTCAGTTTAAAGGAAAAAATTTCTTTTATCTGCTGCTTCTTAGTGCGTTGATGTTACCTTCAGCGACAGTCATGTATCCAAGTTTTACAATTATAAGAGATTTAAAACTTTTGAATACGGTATGGGGGATTATACTTATCGAGGTGGCGTACGGAACAACATTTAATCTTCTGATGCTAAAAAACTATTTTGACGGAATTCCAAATGAATTACTGGAAGCAGCAGAAATTGACGGGGCTGGAACGCTGAGAATCCTTTGCAGCATTTTACTGCCGGTTTCAAAACCGGCAATGTTTGTAATTATTTTATGGAGTTTTCTGGGATCATGGAATGATTATTTGTGGCCGCTGCTTCTCTTTCTGGATTCCAGTAAGAAAACCGTTACTCTTCTTCCGAAATATTTTACAAATACCTATGTTCAGCAATATGATAATATTTTTGCAGCTTTATTTATTATTATGATCCCGATTGTGATTTTGTATTGCTGTCTGCAAAAATATTTTCAACAAGGGGTTATCAGTGGTGCAGTGAAAGCATAAATGAGAAAATCGGGAGACGATGTATGGATTACTATTTGGAAGAATGTTTAAGCAATCAGGTGCCTGGAAAGTATCTGTTCCCCTTTTTGTGGATGCATGGAGAGGAACAGTCCGTTTTAAGAGAAGAGATAGAAGCAATTTATCATTGTGGCATAAGAGAATTTTGCGTAGAAAGTCGTCCATATGAGCAATTCGAAGAAGAACCGTGGTGGACGGATATGGAATATGTTTTACAGGAAGCGCAAAAGAGAGGGATGCGTGTTTGGATTTTAGATGACAAACATTTTCCAACAGGTTACGCAAATAGATGGATTGAAAAGCATCCGGAATTAAAAAAAGTATCCTTAAGATTAGAGTATATGGATGTAGCTGGACCTGAAAAAGAGTGCGCGCTTCTGGCAAACAGATTAGATGCAGAAGAAAGTTATGTAAGCATTGTGGCATGGAAAAGAAATGTGAATGGTGAGTTTGGAAAGGAATCTGTAAATCTGACAGCCCACTGCCAGGATGGCCTTGTTTATTGGGATATCCCGGAAGGAATTTGGAGAGTCTTCTTTGTGATTCGGACGTATCATTCCATTTCAAGCAAAAAGAATTATATTGATCTTCTTTCCAGAGAATCTTGTATGGCAATGATTCACGGAGTATATGAACCGCATTATGCACATTTGAAAAAATATTTTGGAAATGTTCTTGCAGGTTTCTTTTTTGATGAACCCGGATTTCATAATGATGAGTTAACGTATTGTTCAAAACTGGGAAAATCAGGCATGCTAATCCCCTGGAATGATGTATTGCCAAAGGTGTTGGCAGGAAAAATGAAAGTGGATGAAAACAGAATCTATTGTTGTTTGCCAATGCTCTGGCAGGATATCGGTGAAATAACGCCCCGGTTCCGGATGGCATACATGGATTCAGTTTCCTTGAAAGTAAAAGAAAATTTTTCAGAAATGATAGGAAACTGGTGCAGAATGCATGGGATACTGTCGGTGGGACATCTGATAGAAGATATGAATGCACATATGCGCTTGGGATATGGAGCGGGGCATTATTTTCGCGCTTTGGAAGGTCAGGATATGGCGGGAATGGATATTGTTCTTGGACAAGTAAATCCTGAGATCCGAAGTGTAAGATGTGCAGCGCCGGTTATTGAAGATTGCGTAGATCCAGCCTTCTTTTTGTATACACTTCCGAAAATGGCAGCGTCACATTCTCATTTTTGCCAAAGAAAAAAAGGAAGAGCAATGTGCGAAATATTTGGTGCCTATGGCTGGGTAGAAGGTCTTCCAATGATGAAAGCGATTTTGGATGAAATGTTAGTAAGCGGGATTAATTATTTTGTGCCGCATGCATTTTCGCCGAAATACCCGGATCAGGACTGTCCGCCGCATTTCTGGGCAAGAGGAAATAATAAGCAATATCTTTTATTCGAAAAGCTGGTTTCCTACATGAAGAGATGCTGTCATCTTCTTTCAGATGGGATTCATAAAGCACCTGTGGCTCTTTTGTACAATGCAGAAGCAGATTGGTCAGGTGGAAGTTATATGCCAATGGAGAAACTGACAGAGAAGCTGACGCATAACCAGATTGATTTTGATATCATTCCAGAAGATGAAATTTACCGTGCGGTATGCCGGGAAGAGAAAATTACAATATATAAAGAAACATATCAGGTTCTTTTGGTTCCATATACGGAGTTCATGCCGGAAAGGCTATTCGGATGGCTGATGGAATTAAGGAAAGAAGGAGCGAAAGTTTATTTTGTGGATGGAAGCCCTTCTTTCTGCCTGAAAGAAAATGAAGGTTATATCATAAAATATGAGGAACTGATCTCAAAGTTGTATTCTCTGGGGATAGAAAAAATAGTTATTCAGGAGACTTCAGATATAGAATTGAGAGTTTATCAGTATATCCGTAAAAAAACAGAATTATATGTTTTTTTGAATGAAGACAAAAAGAAAGAGTGGTCTGGTAAAATACGGGTTTCCGGTAAACAGGGAGTTTTCTATTATCCATGGGAAAATAAGATAAAGAAAGCAATAGTAAATGAGGGTAGCCTTGATTTACATCTGTTTCCGGGAGAGCTAAAATTATTTATCTCCGATGATCGAGATTTGAACATGTTGAAAGATACGGAGTCTTGTTTTAAAAGGAAGAATAGAAAGTTGCTGGATCTTAGGTTTGATATCAGTATATGGAAAAAGGACCAGTTTGAACTGTATTGCCAGAACAGTAAGCTGATCAATCTCGCCAAAACAGACTTCTTACCAAGGTATAGTGGGAAAATCCTGTACGAAACTACTTTTCAATTATCTGGTAGTGAGCGTTATTCCTGGATGGATCTCGGAATTGTAGGAGAGACTGCAGAATTATGGGTAAATGATATTTATTGTGGAGCATGTATTTCTAAGCCATATTTGTTTGATGCAAAATTTGTATTGAAGGAAGGAGAAAACAGAATTCGGGTTGAAGTTATAGCTAATATGGCGTATAAAGAAAGAGATGAGTTTTCAAAATATTTTCCGCTCCCGCCATCAGGAATCCTTGGTCCGGTGGAATTATGGGAGATAACCAATAGTTAAAGTGAAAGGAAGGAGGAAACAACATGAACGACAAAAATATCTGTACTTTTCCGGGAAGGTACGAAGAGCTTGTAAGCTTTATCGAAGAATTTCAGCTGCTGCGCTCGGATTTATGGAAACGGTTTGTTCAGCAGTTTAAAGAAGATTCCGATTATGACGCTGGTTGGAGATGTGAATACTGGGGGAAAATGATGAGGGGAGCCTGCTTTGTGTACTCTTATTCCCACAACCCGAAGCTTTACGAAGTGCTGACCGCTACGGTGAAGGATCTTTTGAGCGCGCAGGATGAGCTGGGAAGAATCAGCAGCTATGCAGTCAGTCATGAGTTTGACGGCTGGGATCTCTGGGGAAGAAAGTATGTGCTTCTTGGCATGCAGTATTATCTCGAAATCTGTCAGGATGAAGAGTTTAAAGAGACGATTGTCAAGAGCATGTGCCGCCAGGTGGATTATCTCATTTCCAAGATCGGTGATCCGGAGGATGGCAAAATCCTGATAACCAAAGCGACCCGGCACTGGCGGGGCTTAAATTCCGCATCAATTCTGGAGCCGATTGTACGATTGTACAGGCTTACAAAGGAGAAAAAATACTTTGATTTTGCTTCCTATATTGTAGCGTGCGGTGGAACGGATGTGGCGAACATTTTTGAGCTGGCCTATCAGAAGCAGCTTTATCCCTATCAGTATCCGGTCACGAAGGCCTATGAGATGATGTCGTGCTTTGAAGGATTACTGGAGTATTACCGGGAGACAGGAATTGAAAAATATAAGCAGGCCGTCATCAATTTTGCAGATATGGTCCTGGAAAGTGATTTTACGATTATAGGAAGCTGCGGATGCACCCATGAACTCTTTGACCATTCAACCGTCAGACAGGCAAATACGACGAATGGTGTCATTATGCAGGAGACCTGCGTGACAGTTACTCTGATGAAATTCCTTTATCAGCTTACGCGGCTGACAGGAAACAGCAGATATGTGGATGCTTTTGAAATCTCCATGTACAATGCATATCTGGGTTCCATCAACACAGAAAAGGTTGTGGAGCCCTCTCTTCTGAGAGAGCATCCCGACTGGAGCATCGAACCGCTTCCCTTTGACAGCTACAGTCCGCTGACGGCAGGAACCAGAGGAAATGGAATCGGCGGCTTAAAACGTATGAGTGATAATCATTATTATGGCTGCTGTGCCTGTATTGGAGCGGCCGGTCTTGGCCTGATTCCTAAGATGGCATTGCTGCAGGTTCCCGACGGAGTGATGCTGAACCTGTTTCTTCCGGGAAGCATAACAACGCTTACGCCCAAAGGACAGGAGCTGACGATACATATGGAAACCTCCTATCCGGCAGACGGGAAAATCAGAATCACATTCAGTCTGAAGGAGCCGGAAGTTTTTGAACTGATGCTTCGGATACCGGAATGGTCAGGAAAAACAAAGCTGGTTTTAAATGGAGAGGAAACAACCGCCGGGAGCGGCTACGCAAAACTTACCAGAAAATGGGCCGACAAAGACTGCATCGAATTAGAGCTGGATATGACCACGAAAGTCATAAGACCTGTACCGTATGGCCATCAGGTTCTGATGAACCGGGTGGTATGGGGCAGCAATTATATGATTCCTGTGTACGATGAGGAAGATCCGCTGGCAAAATATCATCTGGCGCTTCGAAGAGGCCCCCTTGTACTGGCGCAGGAAAACAGACTGGGGTATTCTGTGGATAAACCGGTATCCATTTCTGTCAATGAGGATGATTCTGTGGATGCGAAATTCCCTGAGCAGGAGCTTGCCCCCTACCGGCACATCTTGGAATTGGAAATTCCGCTGACAAATGGAGAAACGATGCATGTGACGGATTACGCCTCCGCCGGAAAGCTCTGGACAGAAGAAAGCAAGATGGCGGCCTGGATACTGGTACGGTGAGAATTAAGTAACTTGATTTTCGCCGTATGGATCGAAAAATATCGTAAAACGATAAAAATAGATTGCAATACGAAAAGAAATATGATAAGATCCTCCTTAGAAAGATATATTTTTGAAAGGAGGATCTTTTTTATGGATCAGAAAACATTGGCGCGGTGGCTCAAAGCAGTCATCATCGGAATCGGAATCTGTGGACTGGTCGTTTTCCTGTGGCTGGTTCCCTTTATGGGAAAAAGTGTTCTGGAGGGCTATCCGGAGTTTGGCAGCTGGTATCTGCCTTGGCTCATTTTTCTGGAGATCAGCGGCCTGCCCTGTTTCGGCGTTTTGTATTTGGGCTGGAGAATTGCGGGAAATATCGGTCAGGACCGTTCTTTTTCCATGGAAAATGCGAGCTTCCTGAAAAAGATCGCTTACTGTACCGCCGGGGATACGGTCTATTTTTTCATTGGAAGCATTGCGCTGTGGCTTTGCGGGATGAGTCATCCGGGCGTAGTGCTGGCTTCTCTGGTCATTGATTTTGTCGGGATCGCAGTTTCTGTGGCGGCGGCCGGTCTTTCCCATCTGGTGGAAAAGGCGGCGAAGCTTCAGGAAGAGAGCGAGCTTACGATTTGAGAAAGGAGAGGCTATGGAAGATGAGATTATTTTCAATATCGATGTGATGCTGGCGAAGCGGAAAATGAGTGTGACGGAGCTTTCTCAGAAGGTGGGAATCACGATGGCAAACATTTCCATCCTGAAAAATGGAAAGGCCAAGGCCGTGAAGGTTTCCACGCTGGCAAAGCTCTGTCGGGCGCTGGACTGTCAGCCGGGGGACCTTCTGGAATACCGGCCGGGAGAGGAGAGTGTGGATGAAGAATAAAAAACTTCTGGCATGGCTGGGTATGTTTGGAACCAGTCTTTTATGTATTGTGATCTATATTTTTATGACTGTGGAAATTGTAACGAAGGAAGGCAGTGGCTGGGAACTGGACCCGGGTGCGGATTCCATCGGTATGCTGATGGGAGCCAATCTGCTGGTAGCGTTCTTTCTGCTGGTGTTTACTGTGTTTTTTCATGGACTGATCGGTTTCCTTGGAAAACATAAGATTGAGGAGATCAATTTCCATGTGCTGAGAGCCATCCGGAAAAACAAGAAGAACCGCTGGGTGGCTGTCTGGGCCATCTTTCCGGCCATTCCTACGGCACTGTTTCTCTGGGAGGGAATCACGGAAAAATTTGTCTGGGAAGTGATTCTGGGGCTTGTGGCTCTGGCATATACTTATTTTTATATGGTATGGTTTGTGAGCTTCGAGAAAATGTAGAAAAATGTCCTGTTTTGCTGAAATCTATGATAGAATAAATCTGAAAAATGACCAGCAAGACAGGACTTTTTTGTCCGGAATCGGAGGCGCCTATGGAAAAATGGGATTTGTACACGAGAAACCGGGAACTCACAGGCAGGGAGCAGATACGGGGAGAGGCCATACCGGAAGGTTTTTATCATCTGGTGGTCCATGTCTGGCTGAAAAACAAGCAGGGGCAGTATCTGATCTCGAAACGGTCGGCGGACAGGCCAACTTACCCACTTTTCTGGGAATGTACCGGAGGCTCGGTGCTTCTGGGAGAGACAAGCCTTCATGGAGCGGCCCGGGAGGTAAAAGAGGAAGTAGGCGTAGATCTGGAGCCGGAAACGGGCAGGCTCGTTTTTTCAAAGGTGCGGGACACGGCGATGCCGAATCTTCTGGATGTCTGGCTTTTTGAGGAAGGGGAAAATGGTTGCTTTCAGCCGGACCTTAACGGAGCGGAGACGAAGGAAGTGGAGGAGATTCACTGGATGTGGCCGGATGAGATACGGAGGCTTTACGACGGCGGCCGGATGGTGCCGAGTCTGGGGTATTTCTTTTCGGAGATCGAAGGAATGCCAGGAGAAGTAAGATCCAGATAAAAAGATAGAGTTGTTTCTGAATTGATATATTAGAAAACAGGAGGAAGTTGTATTATGAGATATCCGAAAAATCTGCAAAAAGGCGGAATCATCGGCTTTGTGGCTCCTTCGTTTGGCTGTGCCACGGAGCCTTATAAATCTGCGTTTCTTAACGCACAGAAGAAATTTAAGGAGATGGGCTATCAGTGCCAGCTGGGCCCGAACTGCTATGCTTCCGAGGGAATCGGTATCAGCAATACGCCGGAAAAATGTGGAAAAGAGCTGACAGAAGGCTATGTGAGTGGGGAAAATGACTGCCTGATTTCCTGCGGCGGTGGAGAAATGATGTGTGAGATCCTGGAGCATGTGGATTTCGAGGCCATCCGGAAAGCGCCGGCTAAATGGTATCTGGGCTATTCAGATAATACGAATTTCACCTATCTTCTGACGACCCTCTGCGATACGGCTTCTATCTACGGCCCCTGCGCCGGAGATTTCGGCATGGAACCCTGGCATCCGTCGGTGAAGGATTCTTTCGGGGTTCTCACAGGCGAGGTGCGGACGGTGCGGAATTACGATGGCTGGGAACGGATAGACGGAGGTCTGAAAACCGAGGAGGATCCGCTTCAGCCCTATCATATCACAGAACCCTTTATGCTGAAAAAATATCCGGATCAGGATGCGGATTTTTCGGGAAGGCTTCTCGGCGGCTGCCTGGACTGCCTGGTGAATCTGAAAGGGACGGAGTTTGATAAGACTGTGGAGTTTGTGGAAAAGTATAAGGAAGATGGGATTATCTGGTTCCTGGAGGCCTGCGAACTCAACGTGTTCAGTATTAGGAGAGCTGTCTGGCAGTTGGATCACGCGGGATGGTTCAAGTACACGAAAGGATTTCTAATCGGAAGGCCGATGCTGTTCGACCAGCCGATGATGGGGCTGGATCAGTATCGGGCGGTGACGGATATTCTGGGGAAATATCAGGTGCCGATTATTATGGATGTGGATCTGGGACATCTGCATCCGGCCATGCCGATTATTACGGGCAGCCTGGGGCGGGTGCAGGTGAGAGATAATAGTATTTCCATTTGCATGGAGTGCAGGTAGGCTTTGCGAAAGCCCCTGAATCCCTTTTGTAGTTATCTGGTTCTGATCATCTCGGTGGTCTTTCTGCTGATCTTTTTGGCAGTACTCTATGTCTGTCCAGCCGAACCGGAGCAGGAAAAAACAGCAGAAGATTGCGTATGAGCTGGCGGTGGCTCTGGAGGAGGCGAAGGAAGCCAACGAAGCGAAGCAGAGCTTTTTGTCAAAAATGAGTTATGATATCCGGAGGCCGGTCAATGTGAAGGATATTCTGAATACACTGAAAGAAAGTAAATATACGATCACATCGGAGCCTCTTAAGGGGGCTGAATAAGCAAAAAAATTCCTGCCTGACCAGAAATCAGAGCAGGAATTTTTTACTCTATTTTTTGAAGCCGCAGGAGATCGCATCCTTCGGGCAGGCCTGGCGGCAGCGGCCGCAACGGATGCACTCGGGACTGTTCGGTGTTTTCACAGGGTCCACGTTCATCTGACAGACCTTTGCACATTTTCCGCAGTGGACACATTTGTCCCCGTCAATGCGGTAGCGGAAGAGGGAGACCTTATTGAAAATGGAATAAAAGACTCCCAGGGGACAGATATACTTGCAGAAGGGCCGGTAGATCAGGATGGAAAGCACAATCGTTGCGATGAGGATCGTATTTTTCCAGATATACAGCCAGCCGATGGCTCCGCGCATGGCTTTGTTTAAGAGCACCAGCGGAAGTCCGCCCTCCAGTGTTCCTGCGGGGCAGATGAGCTTGCAGAAATAGGGAGCGCCCTGGCCCATGAGATCGGTGAGGAAGAGCGGAAGCAGAATCACGAAGACCAGGAAGATCACATATTTGAGCTTCCGGAGGAGCTTATCGCCGCGGAAGGTTCTGATCTTTTTGAAAAAAGGAATCTTATGTAAGAGATCCTGGATCAGGCCGAAGGGGCAGAGGAAACCGCAGACCAGACGGCCAAGGATCGCGCCGACAAAGATCAGAAAGCCGATGACGTAGTAGGCGAATTTGAAGTTCCAGCTGCCGATGACTGCCTGCAGGGAGCCGATGGGACAGGCTCCGGTAGCGCCGGGGCAGGAGTAGCAGTTAAGCCCCGGCACGCAGAGGTTTTTCAGTTTCCCGGTGTAGATTTTTCCAGTGACAAAGCCGGAAACGTGGGAGTTTGTGAGGGCAGCCCAGGCGGTCTGGATGAGATGACGCGGCCAGTCCCGGACGCTTTTCTTCTTATCCAATGCCGATACACTCCATACAGATATTGACGGCCTTTGTGAACACAACGGCCATTTCACCGCGGAAGATCCCGTATCCCATCATCAGGATCCCGGCGGCGGCCAGGACAAGTCCCGGCCAGCGGGAAGTCAGAATTTTTTTCATAAAATCATTCTCCCTTAAGAGCGGCGAGCTGCTTCTCTACAGCTTCTTTCCAGCCGTCGAAGGTGTTGCTGCCCATGATCGGGTCGCCGACGATATTTCCGTCCTTATCGACAAAGAAAGATTCCGGGAAGGACTGAAGTCCGCTGATCCGGCCGTTCAGGAAACCTTTGTCGGGGATCAGGAGCGGGTAGGTAACGCCGGTCTTTTCTTTCAGAAGCTGGGCTTTCTGGACGATGCTGTCGTCTGGGGTTCCGTCCTCGCTGACGCTGTCAAGAACCATGCCGACCACGTCGACACCCTGGTCTTTCATTTCCTGATAGAGTTTTTCGAGCTCCGGCATTTCGTTGACGCAGGGGGAGCACCAGGTTGTGAAAGCGTTTACGAGAGTGAGGTCATAGTCGCTGAAGACCTTTTCCGTGTAAGTATTTCCGTCGATGTCAGTGGTCTCAAAAGTGCCTACGTTATCCGCGTCGGAGGTAGCGGTCTGGGGCTGTTCAAAGGCGGACTGGCCATTGAAAGGCGTCATCTCGCCAAGAGTGGTCTTGATGTTCTCAATCTCATCGGTGAGATCTTTTTCCGCCTCGCTGTTGGTGCTGAGGTAATATTTGAACTTGCCGTCGGAGCTGGTTCCGAGTTCTTCGTGATTGTCACAGCCGGTGATGGTGTCCAGATCGTCGATGACGTCTGTGCTGTAAACGCCCAAAGCGCCGATGCGCTCGATGCTTGCCAGCCAGTCTTTATAACCGGTGCCCAGCATATTGACTTCCTCCTCTTTCTGCTCATCGGTGAGCTTGCTCCAGAAAAGGTGGGCATATTTGATGTTGTCGAAATCGTCGGTCCAGTCCTCGTCCGTGAGCAGAACCACATCGGCGCTGTCCATCTGCTTTTTCAGCTCATCGGGAAGCTCTGCAGAGAGTCCCATAAAAGGAAAGTCGAGGGTTTCCTCGGAGGACATGCCCATCTCGGAAGCTTTCACGGTTTTCTGTAAGGGGGTGCCGTCCTCGGAAACGATCATCTGCCCATCGGTGCTGTCGCCGTCCACATAGAACATTTCCCCTGTTTCTGTTGTCGGTTCTGTATCGCTGTCAGCCATAACTGCTGTGGGATTTACAGAAACTGCGCTGAATACACATGCGGCCAGGATGGCCATAATTCTTTTCTTGTTCATGATTTTGATCTCCTTTATGGATGTTTTTCTTGTTGTCTGTGTATTGTATCACAAAGAAATGGAAATGTGTGGTATTTCACAGAAAAATCATGATTTTGGCAGGACGTTAGCACACTACCTTGTCAAAAACTGACGGATATCTTATGATATAGAAAGAGCCCCACATTGGAAGGCACGGGGCTGTGAGAAAATTTATTTTCCGAGAATACCCTTATTATGGAAGAGAAGGATCACGGCCAGCATGGCGCTTAAGACGTCAGCGGCGGCCTGGGCCATCAGAGTCGTGAAGACCGGAGAGCAGACGGAGACGCTGGCGATCAGCGCCGTGTTGTTTGTTCTGGCAATAAAATGGGTTTATTATAACAGATATAGAAAAACGATGTAAGCGAAAAATAAGGAGGAAACGAGATGGAAACATGGATGATTACAGGAGTTACAGGCTTTCTGGGGCCGAGAGTGGAGGTGACTCTCCGGGAAAAAGGAGAGGTGGAGGTTCTGCCGATGACGAGAGAGGAGCTGAATTTCACCGATGAGGAGCAGGTGAAACGTGTCTTAGGGACGCTGCATCCTGACGTACTGGTTCACGCGGCGGCGGTCTCTGATACGGGAGCGTGCGAGCGGGACCCGGAAGGCAGCTGGAAGGTCAACGTCACCGGCGTGGAGTATCTCTCCAAGGCCTGCCGGGAAAATGGAACGAAGCTCATTTTCGCAAGCTCCGACCAGGTCTATACGGGATCGGAAGTACGGACGCCCCACAGGGAGGACGAGATTCTGACACCGGCCAACGTCTACGGCAGGGAAAAACTGGAAGCCGAGAGGATTGTGGCGAACTGGTGTCCCGAGGGCGTGAGTTTGAGGCTCACCTGGATGTATGATCTTCCAGGAAAACTTCCGGTGAAGCCGAATTTTATCACAAATATCCGGGATGCTATGGATAAGGGAGAGCTTCTCACTTTTTCGGAAAATGATTTCCGGGGCCTGACGGACGGCAGAATCGTGGCGGAGCGGATCACGCATTTAAAAGATGTTCCTGGCGGCGTCTACAATTTCGGCAGCCCTAACGCCCTTAACTTCTACGAGACGGCTGTAAGGATCGTGGAAGCCCTGGGCGGCGATTCGGAGAAAATAGTAAAACGCCGGGAGGACGGCAATTTCCGGAACCTGGCCTTTTCCACGGCAAAGCTTGAGGCCGCCGGAATCTTCTTCCCGGATACCATTGAGGGGATTTTGAACCGGTTGACGCATCTTTCGGAAAAATTTTGAAATTTTTTAGCGGAAGCTGTCTCTTTTTCGCCTGATTGTATGCTATAATTGGAAAAGAAATTTTAGGAAATGAGATGACGGCAATGAGAAAAAAATGGAAATATCGGCTCTGGATCCCGGTGGTGGCTCTGGGGCTCATGAACATACTGGCTATGAAACCTGCGAGAAAGGGAAGAGTCTCCATGGATGTGATCCAGGAGTATGACTACGCGCACCGGGGACTCTATAACGTGCGCGAGGGTATTGCGGAGAACACCCTTCCTGCTTTCCAGCGGGCGGTGGACAAAAACTGCGGTATCGAGCTGGATATCCATCTGACGAGAGACGGCGAGCTCGTGGTCTTTCACGATGACAACCTGGTCCGGGCCTGCGACAGCAGCCTCAAGGTGGATGAGAGCACTCTGAAAGAACTGCAAAGCCATACCCTTTTTGACACCGATCAGACGATGCCACTTTTCAGCGAGGTTCTGTCTCTGGTGGACGGAAAGGTTCCGCTCCTCATCGAGCTGAAAACGGACAATAACGTGATGAGTAAGCGCTATATGAAGGTCTGCCAGAAGCTGAAAGAGGAACTGGAGGGCTACAATGGCACCTATGCGATCCAGTCTTTCGATCCGAGAGTGCTCTGGTGGTTTCGCCAGAACTGCCCGGAGGTTCCCAGAGGCCAGCTCATGGAGCATTTCCGAAGACATGGCACGAAGGTGGTTCCGATTTATGATTTCTTTGCCAGCCATCTTTTGTTTAATTTTATCACCCAGCCGGATTTCATTTCCTATCAGTATATGGACAGGGATCGTCTGGCCTTTCGGGTCATCAAGGGCCTTTACGGCGTGCAGGAATTTTCCTGGACCGTCCGTGATGAGGAGCTGGCGGATTTCCTGAAAAAAGAGGGAAGTCTCGTGATCTTTGAGGGCTACAACAACAAACTGGACGAGGAAGAGTAAGCGTTAAAAAGGGATGCGTGAGTATGAAAAAAAGGAGAAAATTCTGTGGATTTCTGGCATTTCTGGTACTGCTGGCGGTGGCGCTGATTCCGGCGGGAAAAAGCCAGGCGGCGAAGCTGCCGGCCTTGAAGGTTAAGGGCACGAAGCTGATGAACTCCCGGGGAAGGACGGTGCAGCTGAAAGGCGTGAGCACCCACGGCCTTTCCTGGTATCCTCAGTATGTAAACCAGAAAGCCTTCACTTATATGAAGAAATACTGGAAGATCAACGCGGTGCGGTTGGCGCTTTACACGGCGGACTATAACGGGTATTGCAACAGTGATTATGCCAACCGGCTGAAACTTCTGAAGACCGTGGATCAGGGCATCAAAAGTGCCACCTTTGCCGGGCTTTATGTCATTGTGGACTGGCATATCTTAAGCGACGGAAATCCCCAGACCAACCAGAACCGGGCCATTTCCTTTTTCGCAAGAATGGCGAAGAAGTACAAGAACAACACGAACGTGATTTACGAGATCTGCAACGAGCCAAACGGTGGCACCTCCTGGAATACGATCCGTACTTATGCGGGAAAGGTCATCCGGACAATCCGGAAATATGACAAGAACGCTGTGATTCTCGTGGGTACGCCCAACTGGTCCCAGGATGTGGATGTGGCAGCAGAAAAGCCGTTAAAGGGCTACCAGAATATCATGTACACCCTTCATTTCTATGCGGGAACCCATGGTTCCTGGCTTCGGGACAAGGCCCAGAAGGCTCTCGATAAAGGCCTGCCCCTCTTTGTCTCCGAGTTTGGTATCTCCGATGCCTCCGGAAACGGAAACCTGAATAAGACCGAGGGAAATGCGTGGATCAGATTTCTGAATAAAAACAAGATCAGTTACCTGGGCTGGAGTCTTTGCAACAAGGCGGAAAGCTCCGCTCTCATCAAGAGTTCGGTAAGTAAGACCACAAACTGGACCAGTAAGGACCTCACGGACTGGGGACGCTGGCTGAAATCAAAATTTTAAATAAGCAATAAAAAAGGAACCCGCGATGAGGTTCCTTTTTTGCTGCGCTTTATTTCTGAAGCTCGCCTTTGAAGATCAGGTGTTTCATATTGAGGTCCTGATCGAGGAGAACGATGTTGGCTTTCTTGCCCGGGGTGATGCTGCCGTAGGTATCGTAGATGCCGATGGCCTTTGCGGTATTCACAGCGGCACATTTGACTGCGCTTCCCAGAGGAATGCCCATTTTCTTGACTGCGGTACGCATGCAGTCCATGAGGTTGGTGGCGCTTCCGGCGATGGTGCCGTCAGCCAGGGTAGCCAGGTTTCCGACTACTTTTACAGGCTGTCCACCCAGAGAATAGTCTCCGTCGGAAAGACCGGTTGCCATCATGCTGTCGCTGATGAGGCAGATGCGGTCGTCACCGAACATCTTGAAGGTGGTGCGTACGGTAGCCGGGTGGAGATGAACGCCGTCACAGATCAGCTCGACGCAGACATGGTCACTGTCGCAGGCTGCGCCGACAACGCCGGGAGCTCTGTGAGAGAAGGGCGGCATCGCGTTGTAGAGATGGGTGGCATGACGAGCGCCGCGGTCGTAAGCTTCCTTGGCGATATCATAGTCAGCCGTGGTGTGGGCGATGGAGATGCCTACCTCATCTTTCAGCTCGTCGATGAACTCCATGGAACCATCCTGCTCCGGAGCAATGTCACAGAGTTTGATGAGTCCGCCGGAGATCTCCTGGAGACGGCGGAACATGCCGACATCCGGGTTGTGGATGTAGATGCCGTTCTGAGCACCTTTTTTAGCCGGGGAGATAAAGGGACCCTCCATATTGATGCCGACCAGCTCAGCGCCGGTCTTGTTCTCAAAGGAAGCAGCAGCCTTCATGATGCCGGAGAGGATCTCCTCGCTGAAAGTCATCGTAGCGGGGCAGATGGTGGTGACACCCACGGAAAGTTCGTAGTCAGCCAGGGCCTGGATGGCCTCGGTGGTGCCGTCGCAGAAATCATTCCGCATGCAGCCGTGGAAATGGATATCAGTAAGCCCCGGGATCGCAATCAGGCCGTCGGCATCCAGCACGTCGCCGCTGCCGTTCTCGGCGATTTTGTCACCCTCGATGTAAATATCCTGTGTTTTAAAAGTTCCGTCTTCCTGGAAAACGGAAGCGTTCTTGATAATCATAGGTTTAAACTCCTTTTATCAGTCGATGTTTCCTTTTACTAGGGAAAGAGCAGCTTCGTCAGCTACGATGGTAACATCCGGATGGAACTGAAGGATGGAAGCGGGAACCTCCGGAGTAACCGGTCCCTCGATGGTCTTTGCAAGAGCGTCAGCCTTGTCTGCGCCGCTGGCTACCAGAAGCACTTTCTTGGCCTGCATGATGGTCTGGATACCCATGGTGTATGCCTGACGGGGAACGTCCTCCTCTTTCTCGAAGAAACGTTTGTTGGCGTCGATGGTGCTGGCGGTCAGATCTACGCAGTGAGTCTCCTTCGGGAAATGGTCGCAGGGCTCGTTGAAACCGATATGGCCGTTGCGTCCAAGCCCCAGCAGCTGAATGTCGATGCCGCCTGCAGCGTGGATGATCTCATTGTAAGCCTCGCAGGCTTTGTCAGAATCCGGCTCCAGTCCGTTGGGAACGTTGGTGTTTGCCTTGTCGATGTTGACATAGTCGAAAAGGTTATGATTCATGAAATAACGATAGCTCTGGTCGTTGTCACCGGAGAGGCCTTTGTACTCGTCGAGGTTGATGCTGTGAACCTTGGAGAAATCCAGATTGCCGTTCTCATAGGCAGCGATGAGGTTTTTGTAAAGGCCGATGGGGGTGGAACCGGTTGCCAGACCCAGGGTGCAGCTCGGATCCAGGGTGATAACGGAAGCCATGATGTTGGCTGCCTTTCTGCTCATATCGTCGTAATCTTTTGCTTTGATGATTCTCATAGTAATCTTCTCCTTTGGACTCTCGTTTTTGCTGTCTTTATTGTATACCATGGATGTAAAAAATGCAAACAAACTTGTGGACACTTTCGGACAAAAAATTTTCACTTTCGTATCGGAAAAGCCAGAAGAAATCCCAGGTAAAGTTTCGTGAAAAGTGTGAAAAAATCGGGTAAAACAGATAAAAAACAGCTGCCCGTTTTTCGCGGCGGACAGCTGTAAAGTGAAATGTTCACTAATGTTCACCCATCAGTGGTAGATGTGGTCGTTCTCATAGCGCGGCTCCATCGTGAGCTGGATGCCCAGACGCTTGAAGATCTTGATATCCACCTCGGAGAGCATCACGGAAGTGTGAGCCTGACAGCCGGAGAGCTTGGAGAGCTGTTCCAGAGCCTTGAGGGCTGCTTTGTCGGAAGCGGCTGTGGTGGAGAGGGCGATGAGCACCTCATCCGTGTGAAGTCTCGGGTTGTAACTGCCCAGATACTCGGTCTTGAGAAGCTGAATTGGTTCGATGGCAGCGGGGGAGATTACATGGTAATGACGGTCGATGCCGGCGAGCTCTTTTAAGGAGTTTAAGAGAACGGCGGAGAGAGCGCCCAGAAGATCGGAGGTTTTTCCGAGGATCATTTTTCCGTTGTCCAGCTCCAGAGCTGCTGCGGGGCCGCCGGTCTCCTCTGCGTAGGAGAGGGCTGCGTCAACGACTTTGCGGTCATGAACAGTGACGCCGGCCTGCTTCATGAGAAGTTCAAGCTTGAAGACCTCGGACTCAGAGCTTCTGCCGGTCTTTCTGGCGGCCATGGCGTTGTAGTAACGGCGGATGATCTCCTGGCGGGAAGCTTCCTGGCAGGCCTCATCGTCGATGATGCAGTTTCCGGCCATGTTTACGCCCATATCTGTCGGGGATTTGTAGGGGCTTTCGCCGTAAATCTGTGTAAAGATCTCGTTCAGTACGGGGAAAATTTCAACGTCACGGTTGTAGTTGACGGTAGTTTTTCCATAAGCTTCCAGGTGGAAGGGGTCGATCATGTTCACATCGTTCAGATCAGCGGTGGCTGCCTCGTAGGCCAGGTTCACCGGATGCTTGAGGGGGATGTTCCAGATCGGGAAGGTCTCAAATTTCGCATAACCGGCGGGGATGCCGCGTTTGTGCTCATGGTAGAGCTGAGAGAGGCAGGCGGCCATTTTTCCGCTGCCCGGTCCCGGGGCGGTGATGACAACCAAAGGACGGGTGGTCTCGATGTATTCGTTTTTGCCGTAGCCCTCGTCGCTGACGATGAGAGGGATGTTGCTGGGATAACCTTCGATATTGTAGAGGGTGTAGACCTTGATGCCCAGGTCATTCAGGCGCTGCTTGAAGGCGTCGGCTGCCCGCTGACCGGAATATTGGGTGATGGCTACGCTTCCTACATAGAGGCCGCGGTCCTTGAATACGTCGATGAGACGAAGCACATCGGTGGCGTAGGTGATGCCAAGATCACCACGGACTTTGTTTTTCTCAATGTCACCGGCACTGATCACGATGACGATCTCAGCCTGGTCAGAGAGCTGCATGAGCATGCGCAGCTTGCTGTCCGGCGCAAAACCGGGAAGAACACGGGAAGCATGATAATCGTCAAAAAGCTTTCCGCCGAACTCCATGTAAAGCTTGTTACCGAACTGATTGATCCGTTCACGGATATGTTCGGACTGCATTTTCAGATATTTGTCGTTGTCAAATCCAATTTTCATCTGTTATTCATTCCCATTCTTCTTTTACGAAATTTAGAGCCCAAAAAATTGACTCCATTATTTTTAGTATACACAAGGGCGCGGTATTTTTCCATAGTTTTTTACAAGAATTTTTTTCGCCAGGGCCGGGCGCATGCTATGCAGATGAGAGTGCCGGCAAATGTCAGGAGAACCCAGATCAGAAGAGTGGAGCTCCAACCAATCCGGTCGGAAAGGACGGCAATGCCATAGGTGGAAGTCGCACTTCCGATGTAGGTACAGGAGTTTAAAACTCCGGATACAGTGGATACATTTCCCTGCTTTTTGAAAAAAGGCGGGATCATACAAACCTGGATCAGGTTGACGCCGTGCATACAGCCAGTGAGAAGGGCGGAAAAGAAAACCGAAAAAGCGGCATTTTTTCCGGTGGAACAAAAAAGTGCCAGAGAGGACAGGGTCCCGGTGAAGAAGAAGACTCCCGCACAGGAAAGGGGGTTGGAAAACTTCCGGATATACAGAGTGGAAGCGGCCTGGATGCAGAGGAGACCGAAAAGAGGAAGCAGGACACCTGTGAGAATTGCAGCTGCGTGGCTCAGATGGTAGGTTTCGGAAATATAAGAGGGCATCCAGGTGGTGACCCATCCCGAAGCATTCCCTGGAGAACAATGGTGAGCATGATACATAGAAGCAGCGGACTTAAGAAAGAATTTTTCTGTGAACTGCCCTGGATGGAAGCGTTTTCTATGGAAATAACCGGTGCGTCCTCACAATATCGGTTCCAAACCAGAATCATGATGATTCCGCAGATGGCAGAAAAGAAAAAAACAGTCCGCCACCCACAGAAAGAGATCAGAGGCGGCCAGAGAAAGCTCTGGGCAAAGCCGTTGAAACACCAGACAACAAGCATCTGGTAAGGATTCCGACAGAACGGAATACAAAGGTTCATCAGGACAGTCAGGCTCAATCCGAGGAAAATGAGTTTTTTTGGAGAAATGTGGTCCCCCAGAACGCCGCTTACCAGCTGACCTGCGCCGTAGGTAATAAAACTTCCGGTGAGTGCCATGGAGAGCTGGCTTTTGGAAAAGCAGGGTAAGTGCGGAGGCTTTTGTTTTAAAAGGTGATAAATTCAAAATAAACTCTGTCCCTCCCAATCTTTGTCAGGCAGTGCGCCCAGGAGCTTGGCAATGGTCGGAGCCAGATCCTTGATGGAAGTGTTGGAAAGTGTACTTCCGGGAGTGAAATAAAGATGAAGGTCAAGAAAACAATTTGAAATCTGTCTATTGATTTCTGGAAGAACAATCTTTATAATGGAAGAGATTAGTTTTTAGGAGGGAAAAAATGAACCATAATCAAATACCTGGCGGAGACCCTGATCAGAGACCAGGCGATCAAAATAATAACCGGAATGGCAAGGGAACGAAGAACGGTCAGACCATTCTGATTTTTCTAGTGATTTCCCTGGTAGTGCTTCTTCTGGTAAATTTTATGAACGGGATACTCAAGGACTCCACGGAAAAGGAGATCACTTATAATCAGTTCATGAAGATGCTGGAAAACGGAGAAGTGGATAAGGTGATCATCCAGTCCAGCGAGATTGAGATCACACCGAAAAACCAGCCTTTCCCTGGGATGGAGCTGACCTATTATACAGGTGTGATGGCAGATGACAATCTGCAGCAGAAGCTGGAAGCAGCCGGTGTGGACTACACACAGGAGATCCCGGATGTGACGGGAGCGATCCTCTACAATATTTTAAGTCTGGTGATCCCTCTGGTCCTTGTATGGGTGGCATTTGGTTTCATCATGCGGAAAATGGCCGGCGGCGGAGGTGTCATGAATGTGGGAAAAAACAAAGCAAAGGTTTATTCCCAGAAGGAGACAGGCGTAACCTTCAAAGATGTGGCAGGACAGGATGAAGCGAAGGAATCTCTTCAGGAAGTGGTGGATTTTCTGGAAAATCCCGGAAAGTATACGACCATTGGAGCCAAGCTTCCCAAAGGAGCACTTCTTGTCGGGCCTCCGGGAACCGGTAAGACGCTTCTGGCGAAGGCGGTAGCCGGTGAGGCACATGTGCCTTTCTTTTCCATTTCCGGTTCTGATTTCGTGGAAATGTTTGTCGGTGTAGGTGCATCCCGTGTCCGCGAACTCTTTGATGAGGCGAAGAAAAATGCCCCGTGCATCATTTTTATCGATGAGATCGATGCGATTGGTAAAAGCCGTGACAGCCGGTACGGTGGTGGAAACGACGAACGGGAACAGACGCTGAATCAGCTTCTGGCAGAGATGGATGGCTTTGATACCTCCAGTGGGCTCCTGATCCTGGCGGCAACCAACCGTCCGGAGGTACTGGATTCCGCCCTTCTCCGCCCTGGCCGTTTTGACCGGAGAGTCATTGTAGATCGTCCGGATCTTAAGGGGCGTGTGGATATCCTCAAAGTGCATGCGAAGAATGTTCATCTGGATGAGACCGTTAATTTTGAAGAGATCGCACTTGCCACCAGCGGAGCTGTCGGTTCTGATCTGGCGAACATGATCAATGAGGCGGCAATTCTGGCAGTCAAGAAAGGCCGTAACCGGGTATCCCAGAAAGATCTTTTTGAGGCAGTGGAAGTGGTTCTCGTCGGTAAAGAGAAGAAAAACAAGATTCTGAGCCAGAAGGAACGGGAGATCGTTTCTTATCATGAAGTGGGACATGCACTTGTGAGTGCACTTCAGAAGCATTCCGAGCCGGTGCAGAAGATCACCATTGTTCCCAGGACCATGGGAGCACTTGGGTACGTTATGAATGTGCCGGAGGAAGAGAAATATTTAAGTTCCGAGGATGAGCTTCGTGCCCGTCTGGTGGAGTGTGTGGGTGGCCGTGCGGCAGAAGAGATCGTTTTTGATTCTGTGACCACAGGCGCTTCCAATGATATCGAGCAGGCGACAAAGATCGCCAGGGCCATGGTGACGCAGTATGGTATGTCAAAGAAATTCGGTCTTATGGGACTGGAGATCTCAGCAAACCAGTATCTGGATGACCGGACGGTCATGAACTGCAGTGATGTCACTGCCGCAGAGGTGGACGAGGAAGTGCGGAAGGTTCTTCAGGAGTCCTACGATGAGGCGAAACGTCTTCTGACGGAGCATCGGAAGGCACTGGATCAGATCGCAGAGTTCCTGATCAAAAAGGAAACCATTTCCGGTAAGGAATTTATGGAGATCTTTGATCAGGTGGAGAAAGAGGATCAGCCGGAGAGCGCGAGCGAGGCGGCAGAGGTCAAAGAGACTGAAACGAAGGCGGATGATTCCGAACCGGAGACTTCCGGGACAGAAGCGGAGACTGAGATTTCCAGGAACGTTCCGGCGCCGGAAACCATAGAAAATAAAGAAGATACAACCGTGTAAGACACAGTCGATTCCAAGGGCTGCCGTCTGGAGAGATCCTCCGGACCGGCGGCCTTTTCTGACAGGAGGACAGAGATGTTTGATATTCAGGAAGAACTGAAAAAGCTGCCGGGAAAGCCCGGCGTCTACATTATGCATGATGAGAAGGATGCCATTATCTATGTTGGAAAGGCCGTTTCTCTGAAAAACCGGGTGCGGCAGTATTTTCAGGCCAGCAGGAACAAGGGAGCCAAGATCGATCAGATGGTGACCAGGATTCGGCGTTTTGAGTATATTGTGACCGATTCGGAACTGGAAGCACTGGTTCTGGAGTGTAATCTGATCAAAGAGCATCGTCCGAAATACAATACCATGCTGAAAGATGACAAAACCTATCCGTTTATCAAAGTGACGGTACAGGAAGAGTATCCGCGGATCCTTTTTTCCAGATCCATGAACAAAGACAAGAGCCGGTATTTTGGACCTTATACCAGTGCCGGGGCCGTGAAGGATACGATCGAACTTCTGCGAAAGGTTTATAAGATCCGTTCCTGTCAGCGGAATCTGCCGCGGGATATCGGAAAAGAGAGACCTTGTCTGAATTATCATATCCATCAGTGCAAGGCTCCCTGTCAGGGATATATTTCAAAAGAAGAATACCGGAAAAATGTCAGTGAGGCGATGGATTTTCTGAACGGGAATTATGAACCCATCATGAAGCTTATCACGGAACGGATGAATGAAGCGGCAGAAAATCTGGAATTTGAGACGGCCATCGAGCAGCGGGAGCTCTTGAACAGCGTGAAACAGGTGGCCCAGAAGCAGAAAATCACAGTCAGCGACGGGGAGGACAAGGACATCATCGGCGTGGACATTCAGGATACGGATGCCGTCGTGCAGCTGTTTTTCGTCCGTGATGGAAGGATGATCGGAAGGGATCATTTTTTCCTCAGGGTAGCTCCGCAGGATACGGAACGGGATATTGTGGGAAGCTTTCTTACCCAGTTTTATGCGGGAACGCCTTTTATCCCGAGAGAGATCATGCTGCCCTGTGAGGTGGAGGATGAGCAGGTAGTCAGTGACTGGCTTTCTGCCAAGCGTGGCGGGAAAGTTTACCTCCGGGTGCCGAAAAAAGGAACCAAGGAAAAGCTTGTGGAACTGGCAGGGAAAAATGCGGCCATGATCCTGAGCCAGGATAAGGACCGGATGAAAAAAGAAGAAGGAAGGACCATAGGAGCCATGAAGGAAATCGCTGAATGGCTTCAGCTTCCGGAACTGACCAGGGTGGAAGCCTACGATATCTCCAATATCAGCGGTTTTGAGTCGGTTGGTTCCATGGTCGTTTATGAACGGGGGAAGCCAAAACGCAGCGATTACCGGAAATTTAAGATCCAGACGGTTCAGGGACCGGATGATTACGCCAGTATGGAAGAAGTGCTGACCCGGCGTTTTTCCCATGGACTGGATGAACAGGCGGAGATCAAAGAGGCGGCTCTAGAAAAAGAATTTGGAAAATTCAGCATTTTCCCGGATCTCATCATGATGGACGGCGGCAGAGGTCAGGTGAATGTGGCGCTGCGGGTTCTGGACAGGCTGAACCTGAAAATTCCGGTCTGCGGTATGGTAAAGGATGACAATCACCGGACCAGAGGACTCTATTTCCATAATGTGGAGATTCCCATTGATACAAACAGCGAGGGGTTCCGTTTGATCACACGGATCCAGGACGAAGCGCACCGGTTTGCGATCGAGTATCACCGGTCTCTTCGAAGCAAGGAACAGGTACATTCCATTCTGGATGATATCGAAGGCATCGGGCCAACCCGGAGAAAATCCCTCATGCGGACATTCCAGAGTCTGGAGGCAATCCGGGAAGCAGAGGTGGAAGAACTGAAAAAAGCCCCCTCCATGAATGAACAGAGCGCCCGGAGAGTATATGAATTTTTTCATAAAAAGTGTAAAGAAAACGAGGAATAATCCGTTGAACGTACCGGCAAATTATGGTAGACTGATGTCATGCAGAATTGCATGTGCCGCTTTGCGGCGAAGCAATTTCGTAGGCGGCATGACAGCGGAAAGCGTCGTGCCTGCGATCTGAAGAAAAGGAGAAAAGGCATGGGAAGTGTAGCATTATCAAAGATTGTCGAGCAGCTGGACTTGAAAAATGTGACGCCGGAAGTGGATATCGGCAAGATCCGCATCACATTGCCGGAGATCAACCGTCCGGCTCTGCAGCTGACAGGATATTTTGATCATTTTGATTCCAAACGTGTTCAGATCATCGGATATGTAGAGTACACCTATCTGGAGCACTTAAGCCGGGAGAGAAGGCTGGAAGTTTACGAGCAGTTTCTTTCCTATGATATGCCCTGTTTGATCTACACCACGAAGACCACGCCGGATGAGGATATGCTCCGGATGGCCATTGAGCGGAACATTCCTATTTTTACGGCACATAAGACCACCACATCTTTCATGGCAGAGATCATCCGCCGTCTGAATGTGGAGCTGGCTCCCTGTATTTCCATCCATGGCGTATTGGTGGATGTTTACGGCGAGGGTGTTCTGATCATGGGCGAGAGCGGCATTGGCAAGAGCGAGGCTGCTCTGGAGCTGATCAAGCGAGGCCACCGTCTCGTCAGCGATGACGTGGTGGAGATCCGCCGTGTCAGCGACGATACCCTGGTGGGAAGCGCGCCGGACATCACCCGGCATTTTATCGAGCTTCGCGGCATCGGCATCATCGACGTGAAGACCCTGTTCGGTGTCGAGAGCGTTAAGGACACTCAGTCCATTGATCTTGTCATCAAGATGGAAGAGTGGGATAAAAACAGAGAATACGACCGCATGGGTCTTGAGGAGGAGTACACGGAGTTCCTTGGAAACAAGGTAGTCTGCCATTCCCTGCCGATCCGTCCGGGCCGTAACCTGGCTGTCATCGTAGAATGTGCGGCTGTCAACCACCGTCAGAAGAAGATGGGCTACAACGCTGCCAAAGAGCTGTACAACCGTGTACAGGCATCTCTTACAAGAAAAAGAAATCCGGAGGAAGAATAAGATGAAAGAGTATTGTTTTGGTATTGATATCGGAGGAACAACGGTAAAATGTGGTCTTTTCAATGTAAAAGGCGACATTCTGGAGAAATGGGAGATCCCCACAAGAACGGAAAATAATGGCGTGAACATCCTTCCGGATGTGGCTGCCACTATCGATGCAAAGATCCAGGAAAAAGGCATCGCCCGCGACACGATCGCCGGTGTGGGCGTCGGCATCCCGGGACCGGTCAATGAGGAGGGTGCAGTCATCTGTGCCGTAAACCTTCACTGGGGTTATGTAGAGCTGGAAAAAGAACTGGAGAAGCTCACCGGCCTGACCGTAAAAGCTGGAAATGACGCCAATGTGGCAGCTCTCGGTGAAATGTGGAAGGGCGGCGGAGCCGGCTACCACAACGTTGTCATGGTAACCCTCGGAACCGGTGTCGGCGGCGGAATCATCGTCAATGGAAAGATCGTGACCGGAACCCACGGTGCAGGCGGAGAGATCGGCCATGTGCATGTGGAGGATGACGAGCACGAGTCCTGTAACTGTGGAAATCAGGGCTGCCTGGAGCAGTACGCCAGCGCTACCGGCATTGTCCGTCTGGCAAACCGTATGCTGGCTGCCACCGACAAACCCTCCGTACTGAGAAACGAGGAAGTGACTGCAAAATCCGTTTTCGACGCTGTAAAAGCAGGCGACGAGCTGGCTATGGAAGTTGCCGAGAAATTCGGTAAATATCTGGGAACCGCTCTGGCTGTTGTTGCCGGCGTGGTAGACCCCGAGGTTTACGTTATTGGCGGCGGCGTTTCCAAGGCTGGTAAGATCATTCTCGACTATATAGAGAAATATTACAAGAAATATGTCTTCCAGGGCAGCCGCGACTGTGCCTTCGCACTGGCTGAGCTGGGCAACGACGCAGGTATCTGCGGAGCTGCAAAACTGGTATTGGGCTAAATAGGTTATGAGTTTCAGGCAGGGTCTTCTTTGCAGGACCCTGCTTTTATATTATAGGTATCTGATGAAAAATAGCTGGTTTTGTATTTTACAAATCCAATAGAAAGATGTTGGGGTCAAAAGGTATTTTGCCCCCAACTGATGCCTACGAATTGCTCCGCTGCAAGGCAGCTCACGCAAGGTCTACGCTCCGCTTCGGTCGGTGCTAAACGTGTGCCACTGGCACACAGCACCTACAAACATTCGAAATCCGCTGATTTACTGCGTAAATCGCTACTTTCTCATGTTTGGCGGGTCCCAAGTTCAAAAGCCTTATCGTGCAAGCACGAACGGCTTTTTGAGCTTTTGACCCTGGCATCATAGAAATGGAGCATTAAATTATGGATATGAAAAAAAGAAGAGACATGCAGCTTTTGTATGTTGCTGACGAAGCGATTATGGAAGAACAGAGTGTTTGCAGAAAGAAATTGCAGAAACTTAACTTTATGGATCGCTCCGATTTTGATGGAGTAGCAGAAACCGTAAAGGATCTTTTTGGCAAGACAGGAAAAGACTGCACGGTCAATCCTCCGTTTTACTGTGACTATGGCTCTCATATTGAGGTGGGCGAGAATTTTTTTGCAAACTATAACTGCCTGACTAAAACTTCCCACACCGATATGGTGTGGGAAGTTTTAGTCAGGTGATATATAGTTTCTGCGTTGATCTGTTCGCAAATACGCATGTGTACAGCATTCATGTGTGGGTAAATGCGCTGATTATGCTATTGGGAGTCCTGCTTTTTGCAGTTGGAACCGGATTTTATGCAGCTGCTTCACTGGGACGCGGTTCCTATGAGGCCTTAACCTTTTCACTTGCGGAAAAGAACGGCTGGCAGGTAAAAACAGTACGGATGATACTGGATCTTGTGATGGTGGTTGCCGGAGTTCTGTTAGGCGGAAAGTTCGGCGTATGTACGATTGTAACCATTCTTATTTCAGGACCAATGATCCAATTTACAGCAGTAAAAGCAAAAAAGTTATTTAAAATATAGAACCAATAGGGACGGAGATAAAGGCTTTTTCATTCTCCCTGCTGGTCAGGCATATATTGGAATGAATGCTGCATCAGGCGGTAAGTTATGAACGATCAAAAGCTTGAAAATCTCCTGAATCTGGCGCTGGATGCCACGTCGGAGGAGCTGGAGCGCTCGGAGCGGCTCTCGGAAGGCTACGACCGGGCGGATAATACCTGGGATCTCATCATCAAATACAATGGAGATCTCACAGAGCTGGAGCGGGAAGGGGCGGTATTCACCCCGCTGGTCAATGAATACGCTATTGTGACGATCCGTCAGGAGCTGATTCCCTGGCTGGCGGCTCAGGTACAGGTGGAATATATTGAAAAACCAAAGAGGCTGTCCTTCACTGTTAATCAGGGAAGGGCAGCCTCCTGTATTAACGGGCTTTCAAGAGCTCCTCTGGGACTAAGTGGAAAAGGTGTACTGCTGGCAATCATCGACAGCGGCATTGACTATACTCATCCGGATTTTCGGAATGCTGACGGAAGTACCCGGCTTCTGGCTCTGTGGGATCAGACGGCAGAAGGAACGCCGCCAAAAGGCTATCGGATCGGAAGTGAATTTACCCAGGAAGAGTTAAATCAGTCTCTACGGGAAAATCAGGTCCTGAGCCGGGATCTTTCCGGTCACGGAACCGCAGTCGCGGGGATTGCGGCCGGAAATGGAAGGGCTTCCAGTGGAAGATATCGGGGCGTGGCGCCGGAGAGCGAGCTTCTGGTAGTGAAACTGGGGATTCCCAGACCGGATTCTTTTCCGAGGACAACAGAACTGATGCAGGGCGTGGATTATGCGGTCCGGAAAGCTCTGGAGCTATCCATGCCGCTGGTGATCAATTTAAGCTTTGGGAATGGATATGGGTCCCATGACGGAACCTCCCTTCTTGAAACTTTCCTGGATGACATTTCCGCTTACGGCAGAAGTTCTATTGTGGCAGGAACCGGAAATGAAGGGGATGCCGGCGGTCATACGGGCGGCTGGCTGACGGAAGGAGAAGAAAAAACACTGGAACTGGCGATTGGAGAGTACGAAACGGGGACAAATATCCAGCTCTGGAAGTCCTATGTGGATAACTTTTCTGTCTCGTTGATCGCACCGGAAGGTGTGGCCATTGGCCCTTTCCAGGAAAATATGGGAAGTCAGCGATATCGGGCCAGTGGAACGGAGCTTCTGATCTATTACGGAGAACCAAGCCCATACAGCTTGGTTCAGGAGATTTATATGGATTTTCTGCCTGTAGAAAAATACATTGACAGCGGCATCTGGAAAATCCGCCTGACACCGGAAAAAATCACAGAAGGCCGTTATGACCTCTGGCTTCCAGCCCGGGAGGAACGGAACCAGGACACCTATTTTTACCGGCCAGATCCGGACACAACCCTGACGATTCCCTCCACCGCCGGGAAAGTGATCTCTGTGGGAGCCTATGATTCCCGGCTGATGACCTACGCTTCCTTTTCCGGGCGGGGCTATACGAGGGATGGGCGTAACATCAAACCGGACCTCTCAGCCCCTGGTGTTAACATCATGACCACAGCCCCCGGCGGAGGCTACGCCCCCCGGACCGGCACTTCCTTTGCCACGCCTTTTGTCTCTGGCTCAGCCGCCCTCCTCATGCAGTGGGGGCTGATTGATGGCCGCGATCCCTACCTCTACGGCTCCAAACTCAAAGCCTATCTCCTCAAAGGCGCCCGTCCCATTCCCGCTGTCAAAACTTACCCGGATCAGCGATTGGGGTATGGAGTGCTTTGTGCGGAGGAGAGTCTTCCTGGGAGGTGAAAGTTACAGAAAAGATTGATGAAAACGACGCCACCTGTTTGGGAAGTGCCGTTGATTTCTACTGGTTCTTAGTATTTGAAAGTTTTAATTTTCTCCTTTTCCTTAGAAATAGAAAAACGACACAAAATATGCCGCAGCTATCAGACAGGGGCTGCGACGATATTTAATGTCGTTTTTTATTTCCATTTATGTAATTTTTCTCAATGTCAGCCAGTATAACATATTTCTTTTTCAAATGTAAGCTCATTTTTTAACTAACATTTATCCCCGATATGTTATACTGGAAAAAAAGCGAAAGGGAATGAGATTCCGGGAGGAGAAGAGATGAAAAACGCACCAGCTTATATAAAAATTTACAACCGATTAAAAAACGAGATCCAGAAAGGAACCTATCCGGTGGGAGGTTTTCTGCCGAAGGAATATGAACTGGAGGAAATCTATCAGGTAAGCCGGACGACGATAAGGAACGCGGTCAAAATTCTGGCGAAAGAGGGGATGGTGGAAGTTCGTCAGGGGCGTGGAACCAGAGTGCTGGATCACAAGGCCATCCAGAATTACAATAAGGTCACGTCCGTGACGGAGGCTCTGAGGAAAAAAGGTTATGAAGTGACCACCGGAGATATGCTGATCGATGTGATCGAGGCGGATAAACAGACGGCAAATGAACTGGAAATTCCGGAAGGCACCAGGGTGGCAAGGATTCAGCGGCTGCAGCTGGCGGACGGAGAGCCGGTGACACTGATGGAAAACTATATCGAGTACAAACGGGTTCCGAAAATCGAGGAATTTCAGAATGAGTTTGTAGCGCTGTATCAGTTCCTGGAGGAAAAATACGGGCTCCAGATCGATGGAACCAGAGACCGGATCTCAGCGAAAACAGCGACCTTTATGGAGGCGCAGGTCCTGAAAACAGAGCCGAAGGATGCGCTTCTGGTGGTACACCGCATCACTTATTATCAGGACAAACCGGTGAGCATCGACCATGTACGGATCATCGGAAGAAAATATGAGATTGAAATCTCAGGAAAAGGACGGAGTAAATGACGGATGAAGTGGAAAGAATAAAACTGGCAGGACAGATCGACATCAGCTGTGTGCAGGCCTTTCATACGCTGAAAGAGATCGACGAGATGATAGAAATCGCGAAAAAATACGGGTTTGCCGCGGTTTTTACTCTGCCTGCATTCAGCGCTCATGTGGCGGAACGGCTGAGAGACTGTAGGGAGATTCATACGGGCGGCGTGGTGAGCTTTCCCGGAGGCGGAGATACCATAGAGCAGAAAAAGAGACAGGCAAAAGAACTCTGGGAGACAGGCTGCGAGGAAGTGGATATGGTCATGAACCTTACAGCGCTTAAAAGCCAGGAGTTTTCTTATATAAAGGAAGAACTGACTGCTGTGAGGGAAGCCATTCCGGCGGCCATTCTCAAAGTAATCATAGAAGCGCCGCATCTGACGGAAGCGGAGATCCGCCAGGCAGTGGAACTGTGCATAGAAGCCAGAGCGGATTATGCGAAGACCAGCACCGGCTGGTATCCGGAATATCCTTCCACCGTGGAGCAGGTACGGATCATGAGTGAAGCGGCAAAAGGAAGAATCCGGATCAAAGCGGCCGGAGGTGTCCGCACCCTCGTGACGATCCGGGAGATGCAGAGAGTCGGCTGCAGTCGTTTCGGCCTTGGAATGAAGTCGGCTGAAACTCTTATGGAAAGATGGATGTAACGATTCGGCAGCCACTGTTCCACAAGACATTAAAAAGTTATGTATTGATAACCTATTATGCAGGATAGCCAAAAAGGTCATGAAAAAATTAGATATTTTTCCACAACCTTTTTGTTGAAATAAACACCTATTAGTGATATATTGTGAAGTACAGGAAATGACAATTTATTAACAATCTGAAAGGAGAACTGAATATGAAAGGTTATGCAATGCTGAAAATTGGTGAGTCTGCATGGATTGAAAAAGAGCGTCCGAAATGCGGACCGCTGGATGCGATCTGCCGTCCGCTGGCAGTGGCAATCTGTACTTCTGATGTTCATACGTTATGGGAAGGCGCTATCGGCGACCGTCACAACATGATCCTGGGCCATGAGTGCTGTGCAGAGGTTGTGGAAGTCGGAGAGCTGGTAAAAGACTTTCAGCCCGGCGACCGCGTTCTGGTTCCGGCAATCACTCCGGACTGGAATTCCCTCGAGGCACAGGCCGGTTACTCCATGCACTCCGGCGGAATGCTCGCAGGCTGGAAATTCTCCAACTTCAAAGACGGCGTATTTTCCGATTATTTCCATGTAAATGATGCAGACGGAAACCTGGCTCTGCTTCCGGAGAATATCAATGTGGTAGACGCCTGCATGCTTTCCGATATGGTTCCCACCGGTTTCCATGGTGTAGAGCTGGCAGATGTGCAGTTCGGCGACACGGTTCTCGTGATCGGAATCGGCCCGGTAGGCCTGATGTCCGTAGCAGGCGCCAACATGCGCGGAGCAGCCAGAATCATCGCTGTAGGAAGCAGACCGGTCTGCGTGGAAGCTGCCAGAAAATACGGCGCAACGGATTTCGTAAACTACAAAAACGGCCCGATTTTCCAGCAGGTTCTGGATATGACCGATGGAAAAGGTGTGGATAAGGTCATCATCGCAGGCGGCGGTGTGGAGACCTTTGCCGAGGCAGTGAAATGCCTGAAACCGGGCGGAAAGATCGGTAATGTCAACTATCTTGGTTCCGGCGACAACATCGATATTCCGCGTGTGGAATGGGGCGTAGGCATGGGCCACAAACAGATCAATGGCGGTCTGATGCCCGGCGGCCGTCTCCGCATGGAGAAGCTGGGCGCTCTGGTTTCCGCAGGAAAACTGGATGTCAGCCCTCTGTGTACTCATGTTTTTGAAGGCTGGGAGCATCTGGAAAAAGCTCTTTTCCTTATGAGAGACAAACCCAGGGATCTGATCAAACCGATCGTTAAGATTGCGGACTGATATGAAGATCCTGATCGTATCCGGTTTTTTAGGCGCGGGAAAAACGACATTTATCAGGCGGCTCTCCCGGAATATCGGAAAAAGGTTTGTAATCCTTGAGAATGAATATGGGGCGGCCGGGATCGACGGAGCGCGTCTTGGTAAAGATGTGGCGGAAGAAGGAAATATCTGGGAAATGACGGAGCAGTGTATCTGCTGCTCCGGAAAAAAGGATTTTGCCTCTTCTGTCCTCACGATCGCCAACGCGGTGGATCCGGAATATCTCATCGTGGAACCTACGGGAGTAGGAAGGCTCAGCAAAATCATAGAGAATCTGAAACAGATCGAATATGAGAGGATCCGGCTTCTGTCACCCGTGACCATTGTGGATATCTATAGCTTTGGCCGCTATCTGGAGGAGTATCCGGAACTTTATAAGGATCAGATCGCCAGTGCGGGTACGGTCATCGTTTCCAAGACGGAGCAGTCCGGTGTGGAAGAAAAAGAAAGGATCCGAAAATTTATTGAAAAGATAAATCCTTCTGCCCAAATTATTACGAATCCCTATGCATCCATGGCCCGGGAAGAATTTGAAAATTTTCTGAAAGAAGAATGGGGCGGTGGGAAAATACAGAAAGCGGAAACGGAAGAGAAGCTTCCAGATGTATTTTCCCTGGAGACGGTTTCCATGGAAACCCCTGAAAAGCTGCTCTGCTTTCTGGAGGATATGGTTCGTGGAAAATATGGAAACATCATCAGAGCCAAAGGGCAGCTTCAAGCAGGCACGGATTTCCTCAGGTTCGATGTGGCGGACTCGCGCTACAGCGTTACCGGAGCGGAGGAGAAAACGGCCGGAAAAGCAGTCTTTATTGGGGAACTGATAAAAAGAGAAGACATCGAAGAAAATTTCAAAAAGGAAGCCCGGGGCAGAAAAATGAAATATATGGCCCGAAAGGCTCCGTGACAAAATGGCATGAAACAGCGAAAGAATCTGTTTCGTGCCATTTTTTCTTGACAGTCTTATATAGTTGTACTATCATCTAACTGGTTGTAGGTACAACTAGTACAGTGAATATTAAGTAACCGCCATATTGACTTGTCTGATTTTTCATCTGCTGCGTTGTCGTCAATCGACG
>NZ_JAJEPR010000038.1:0-32104 GCF_020686945.1 Fusicatenibacter faecihominis
TGTTTGGCGGGTCCCAAGTTCAAAAGCCTTATCGTGCAAGCACGAACGGCTTTTTGAGCTTTTGACCCTGGCATCATCATATTATGAAAATCAAATGCTCCGCGGTTTTTTGCGGAGCATTTGAAGTTTCGGGAATGCAGACTTTGAAACAGCGTCTGAGCAGAAAATGCAGGAGGTAGCATATGGAAAAGAAAAGAGCAAAATGGGGGCTGATTTTTTGTCTGCCGTTTATTCTTACTTTTTTGGTCTTTCAGTTATATCCGATCATTTACAGCTTTTATCTGAGCCTGACCTTTCAGGAAAACAGCCGGAATTTTGTTTTTGTAGGTTTTGATAACTATAAGGATCTGATCAATGACAAGACTTTTTGGAAGAGTGTGGGAAATACATGGAAAATATGGCTGATGAACTTTATTCCGCAGCTTATCTTCGGACTGGTGCTCGCAATTTTACTGACCCAGTATAAGATAAAGGGAGCCGGATTTTTCCGGGCAGTTTTTTACTTACCGAACCTGATTACAGTTGCCTCCATGGGAGTATTGTTCCTTGCGCTTTTTGACTGGCAGACCGGAAGCGTGAATAATGCGCTGGTGGATCTCGCAATTCTCAAGGAAAAGGTGAACTGGATGAGCAGTCCTTCCTTTGCACAGGGAATCACAGCCTTTATCCAGTGGCTGATGTGGTTTGGCTATTCTTCCATTTTACTGACGGCCGGAATTGCCGCCATACCGGAGGAAGTGATTGAATCTTCTGTGATAGATGGAGCTAATGCATGGAAACGCCTGACAAAGATTACGCTTCCCCTTTTAAAACCGACCATGCTCTATGTAATGGTAACATCATTGATCGGAGGAATGCAGATTTTTGATATTCCGATGACTCTGACCAAGGGTTCCGGAGAGCCGTCCAAGTCCCTGATGACGATGGTTCTGTACCTCTACAATATGGCTTTCAAAAATAATGATCTTCCCTACGGAGCAACGATTTCCTATGGAATCTTTGTTATTATCATTTTCTTCTCTCTGATATTCTTTAAAGTGATCTATGGAAAGGAGGAGAAATCCGCATGAAAAAGTTTAAAATTTCGCATGTATTTATTTATCTGCTTCTGATTTTGCTGACATTGATCTGCGTTGTGCCTTTTTACATTATGGTGATCAATGCGACGCACAGTACAAACGAATTGTATGCAGGACTGAGTGTTGTACCCGGAAAGTATCTGCTGGACAACCTGCGGAATATGCTTTCCATGGTAAATATGCCGCGGGGCTTTTTAAACAGCGCGATCGTATCGTTTTCATCGACCTTTTTGTCAATTTATTTTGGTGCGATGACGGCATTCGGCCTGTTTGAGTATAAATTCAAACTGAAAAAAGTGATTTATGTTATTTTGATGGTTTCCATGATGGTTCCCGGACAGCTTGGAATCATCGGTTTATTTAAGCTCTGTAATAATCTGGGACTGCTCAATACCTACTGGCCGCTGATTCTGCCCTGTATTGCAAATTCCAGTACGATTTTCTTCATCCTTCAGTATCTGCAGTCGTCCATGAGTGAGGAACTGCTTGATTCTGCAAGAATAGACGGCGCGGGCGAAGTCAAAATTTTCCATTCCTTTATCCTGCCGCTGTCTAAGCCGGCGCTTTCCACGATGGTTATTTTTAACTTTGTTTCCTATTGGAATAACTTTTTCAACCCGATGATCCTTCTGTTTGATGATAAAAAATTTACAGTTCCTCTGCTGATCAACAATCTGAACAGTGGAATGCTTCAGGATCTCGGCGCAAAGTATTCTGCAATTGCCATTTCGATCGTTCCGATTATTTTGGTTTACTGTCTGATTTCCAAACGTCTGACAAGCGGAATGATGGCTGGCGCGATCAAGAGCTGAGAAAGGAAGAAAGTTATGGGATTTCCGAAAAATTTTGTCTGGGGTGTTGCGAGCTCTTCTTATCAGGTGGAAGGGGCCTGGAACCGGGATGGAAAAGGACTCTCGGTCTGGGATACTTATGTGCATGAACCGGGGCATATTCAGAACCAGGACACCGGAGATACGGCCTGCGATCAGTATGGTCATATAAAAGAAGATATCGCTCTTATGGCTGAAATGCAGATAAAAGCCTATCGTTTTTCCATCAGCTGGCCGAGAGTTATGCCGGAGGGAACCGGAAGAATCAATCAAAAAGGTCTGGATTATTATGACCGGCTGACCGATCAGCTTCTGGAAAACGGAATTACACCCTATATCACCTTATTTCACTGGGATCTGCCCTATCAGCTTTATACAAAGGGCGGATGGATGAACCGTGATATTACCGATTATTTTGCAGCCTATGCCGAAACGGTCGTAAATCGTTTGTCCGACCGGGTGAAATACTGGATCACGGAAAATGAACCCCAGTGTTATATCGGGGCGGCGCTTGCTTCCGGAGAGCATGCGCCAGGCCTGAAGCTTGGGAAAAAAGAGTTATTTCTGGCAGCACATCACTCCCTGCTGGCGCATGGAAAAGCGGTGGAGGCGATCCGAAGCTGTGCAAAACAGGCGTCGGTTATCGGTTACGCACCGGCTTCCTGGCATCTCTGGTCTCCGGTAACGGAAAAAGCGGAAGACATCGAGGCCTGCCGGAAAATGACCTTTGATGCGGGGGAGGAACCGATAGGCGGAACTTCCTGGTGGCTGGACCCGGTTTGCCTGGGGCGCTATCCGGACACAACGGGATATTCTTATGAGGCGTATATTCCGGACACAACGGCGGAGGATATGAAAATCATTTCACAGCCCATTGATTTCATAGGAATGAATGTATACCAGACCTATCGTGGAAAAGCCGGAGAAAATGGAACATGTATCACTATTCCCAATGATCCCGGCTATGCACGGACAAACGCCGAATGGCCCGTGACACCGGAAGCACTTTACTGGGGACCGAAATTCTATGAAGAGCGCTATCATAAGAAATTATATATCACAGAAAATGGTCTTTCCAATCAGGACTGGATTTTCCTTGACGGACAGGTGCATGATCTGCAGCGGATTGATTTTCTCCACAGGTATCTTTATCAGCTGAAACGGGCGGTAGAGGAAGGAATTTCCGTGGAAGGATATTTTCACTGGACTCTGACAGATAATTTTGAGTGGACCAGCGGTTATAACAATCGTTTTGGACTGGTATATACCGATTTCAAAAACCAGAACCGCATCATAAAAGATTCCGGAAAATGGTACAGACAGGTGATTGAGACAAACGGAGAAATAATTAAATAAATTGGAGGCTTGCATATGAACCCATTATTATCAAGTCAGTATTACATTCCCGATGTGGAAGCGAGAGTTGATCAGGACGGAACCATTTATTTATATGGTTCCAAGGATATTGTGAACGACGATGATTATTGCAGTAATGAATATCAGGTATTTTATTCCAAAGATATGGTTCACTGGGAGGCGGGGGCGATCAGTTTTTCTACAGAGCAGATGCAGGAAAAAACAGATATCCGGCTGTATGCGCCCGACTGTATCAAAAAAGATGGAAAATATTATCTTTTGTATTGTCTGGCAGATGGAGCGGAGGGAATTGCAGAAAGTGAAAGCCCTCTTGGACCGTTTACGGACAGAGGAATCATTAAGGAAGCCCATGGTATCGATCCCAGCGCTCTGGTTGAAAAAGATAAGGTCTATTATTTCTGGGGCCAGATGGGGCTCCATGGAGCAGAGCTGGATCTTGAAACTGGTAAAATCAGGGAAGAGACACATAAGACCAATCTTCTGACCCAGGATGAAGATGGCTTTCACGAAGGTTCATCGATTCGCAAAATCAATGGAAAATATTATATGGTATATGCGGATATATCAAGGGGCAGACCCACCTGCCTGGGCTATGCGATCAGTGATAACCCGCTTGGACCTTATGAAAAAAAAGGAATCATCATTGACAATAACGGCTGTGACCCTTCCTCGTGGAACGACCATGGATCTATTCAGAAAATTGGCGAAGACTATTATGTGTTTTATCACAGGTCTACGCATAACAGTGTATACAGCAGACGCGTCTGTGCAGAGAAGATACAGATCAATGAAGATGGAACCATTGATGAAGTGGAGATGACAACACAGGGAGCAGAATCACATATTCCAGAAACAAGAGTTTTAACTGCATCAGCTTTTTGCAAGATCAATGGAAAAGCATACTTGGAAAATTATACGTCAGCAGCAGAGTCATACGAATTTCTGACAAATATTCATAATGGTGACGGAGCATATATTAAGTATTATTTATTTGAAGGGAAAATAGATAAAATTCAGGTAAAGGCTTCCAATACGGGTCTTGATTCACAGATTCTGGTACATCTGGATGGTCCGGATGGAGAAGTGGTTGCAGAAATTCAAATAGGAAAAAGTAAAGGAAATTATGATTTTGCGGAATATGAGGCTCCATTAAAGCGGAGCATGGAGGGCAGACACAGCATTTACTTTGAGTTTGCCGGAAGCAGTGGAAAACTGATGAATGTAAAAGAATTTTGTTTTAAATAGTAAAGAGGAGCAACAGTTCCAGAGACAATTATTGTCTTCGGGGCTGTTGCTCCTTTTATAAAATTATTTGTAACCGTTCAGAGTCAAGCAGATTTTCAGGAAAAAGTGTCAGTCCTGCTTGCAGAAACAGACACTTTTGAATGGAAATCTATTTGGCGAGAAGCCACAACGAAATAAAGCGAAACGGAATTGAGGTGCAGCTCTGAATAATTACGATTATTTGATTTTAGCACTTCTGCTTATGCCTTTGCTTCGAAGAAGCCTGGTGTAAGCAGTTTTCTGTTTTTCCGGTACAGAAACGGTGAGCTTTTTCGGAGTTCCGATGAAAGCTTTGGCGCCGATGGTTTTGCTGGTGAGGCTGGCGGTCCGGATAGTGAGGAATGTCAGCTTTTTGCAAGCATAGAAGGCACTTTTTCCGATGCTTGTGGTGGCTGCAGGAATCGTGAGTTTCTTTAAAGCCGTGCAGCGGTAGAAGGCGTAGGCGCCGATGTTTTTGACAGAGCCTCCAAGGGTTAGGCTGCTGAGCTTGCTGCAGTTGGAGAAAGCTTTCTGACCGATGGTGGTGACATTGCTTCCCACAGTGACTTTCGTGACGGTGGCATTATTCCGGAAAGCGGCGGAGGCAATGGAGGTTACTTTGAAAGGATAGCCTTTCAGAGTTACGGTCTTTGGAATGACGACTGCTTTCGCTCCTTTTTTCGGTGCTTTAAAGGCAACGGTTCTGGTGCCCGTAACGAGATATTTGCTGCCGGAGGCATGGGTCAGAGTCTGACCTTTTTTTGGCCGGGTATTTGTGGATGGCGTTTCAGGAACCGGAGTTCCGTCTGCGGAAGTAATGAGGAAGGTTGTTTTGAGAATTCCTTTATATACACCTTTTCCGGTAACAATGATCGTTCCTGTTCCGGGATTGATATTGTTTTTATAGGAAAGGGTGTAATCGCTGCCTTCACTTAAGGTGTTTCCATCACAGGTGACAGTCACTGCAGGACGGATTTCGGACCCGGTAAAGCGGCATCGTTTATCGTAGAGAATGATTTTAGCATGCTTGTCCAGCTGAGAGTGATCGGTATAATCCGCTTTCCGGTCAGAAGCACTTACATAGAACTGAATGAACCCTCCTCCAATATAGGCGTTATCTTCCAGGCGGCAAAAATTGTAACTGAGATTTACATATCCTTCAGAGATACCGGTGACTTTTCCGCCAGGAGTGACTGTGGCAATGGAAGGATCCTCCGATTTCCAGGTCAGGACATAACCTTCTTCCTTTTTACTATAAGAATAGGGATAAAAGCCTGACAGACTCTGTCCTTTTTTGAGGGTGATCGCACCGCTCGTCAGTGTGTAATCGGAAGATTTTCCGGGCAGATAAAAAGCGGCGCCGGCATAACTGAGGAAAAGTGTTATGCCATTTTTGGTTACAATAGAATTCGTGGCAATGATTCCATTTGGTTTTGCGTATTCGTCTCCTACCCAGCCATTGGAATAGCATTCATCATTGATCATCTGGTCTTTCCGCTCCGGGTTTTCGTCATACTCCCATCCATCATGGGTACCGTTGGGAGACTCAGAATAACGAAGAACCGCAGGGTAGGAAATACCCTCTGCAGAGCCAAAATACTGCACGGAACAGCCATGTACCTGACTTCCCGGAATTCCGTTTTCAAGGTACAGAAAACGGCCGTCTTTGTAAAAAATCCCGCTTCCGTTATTGATGTACTGGAAAGGAATTCCGTCATAGTAGGGGCAGACCCCATCGATGAGATCGAAAAAATACCACTTGGAGATTAAGGTTTTGTCTTTGCATTGATACCTGTCGAACAGCGGATCAAAGAGGTACCAGTCATTTCCGAGCCAGGCCATGACCCAGGCGTGACCGTCTGCATGGCTTAAGACTCCAAGGGTCATATTTTTCTGCATGTTTCCGATCCATCCGGTGCAGTCCACAGCAGAAATACCGGCAAAGCGCATCAGCGCTGTCATAAGCATGCTGTATCCCTGGCAGTCGCCTCTGCGGCTGTAGAATACGTCGATTGGAAAACTGGAGACGGTGATGTCGTAAGTGATGTTTGTTTTGACCCACCGGGCGATGGCGTTGGCTTTTTGGGAAGGGGAAGAGAGCCCCTTGGTAATGGTATCACTCAGGTTTTGCAGGACTTCCCGGTCAGCATCGGAAAGAAACCAGTTTGTGAGGCCCAGGTCCGGATACTTCTGCCGGTAGATCTCGTCGATGTACTTCCAGGAAGCGGAAGTAAGCTGCGGTGTGATCTTGTAGCAGGGATCGGTAGCTTTCAGAGCCGCTGCTTTTGTGCTTACAGGCATCAGCCCCAGTAAAAGGACTGCCAGCAGAAAAATGCCCGCAAGAAATTTTTGTGTTTTTTTCATAATCTTGCTCCCTTCATAAAATATTTTGTAACAGTTCAGAACATCAGCGAAATGAAAAATCAGACTATGCAAACTTGTTTGCAATAGGATGAATTTTTTATTTCGGAATGGGCGGAACGCCCATTAGCCTCAGACAAAAGCTGCGAATGCAGCGAGAGCGCATGTAATGCGCGGGGTGCTGAGTCCCGGTGGGACTCGTTTAGCACCGACCGAAGCAGCGCGTAGACCTGTGGCCTGTTGTTTTGAACGTCCTGAACAGTTACAATATTTCACTGTTTTCATAATAGCAAAAGAAATCGGAGATGTAAACCAAAGGAAGACACTTTGCCGAAAATGTACAGGGGAAGGGCAAAAATGTGCACTTATCACTCCAAATTTTCGCTGTTCATGAGAAGCTTCTTATTATATAATGATGATACTAGGGTCAAAAGGTCAAAAAGCCGTTCGTGCTTGCACGATAAGGCTTTTGAACTTGGGACCCGCAAAACATGAGAAAGTAGCGATTTACGCAGTAAATCAGCGGATTTCGAATGTTTGTAGAATTGCGTGAGCTGCCTTGCAGCGGAGCAATTCGTAGGCATCAGTTGGGGTCAAAAAGCCGTTCATGCTTGCATGATAAGGCTTTTGAAAAACGGGAGGAAGACAGCTATGGAGAAATATGTGGTTCAATGCTACCAGGGACAGAAGATCCGAAGTGTCTGGAAAGAAAGGGAAGGCAGATGGTTTTTCTCTGTTGTTGATGTTCTGCGGGCACTGGAAGTAAGTGCGAATCCCAGCCGGTACTGGAGCGATTTTAAGCGAAAGCTGCGGCAGAAAACGGAAAAGGAAGAAGCACCTTTCCGCTTTGAGAATATCGTATCGCTGAAACTTCCGGCGGCAGATCAGAAGAGTTATAAAACGGACATGCTGGATGAAGAAGGCTTAAAAGAGCTGTTTACCATTCTGCATATCAGAAAGGCAGAAGAATTTTTGGACGTTTTTTTTCGTGCGGAAAAGACAAAGAGAACGAGGGAAGCAGAGGGAAAAGCTGAAAAAAGCGGGTTCTTGCTTCCTCTTCTGAACAGTTCTTTTAAACCCGGCGATGGAAAAAAGACGGTGGAAAGCTTTTCAGATCCTGACTTTCGAAGGATAGCAGAGGCGGAGCTCTATTATTTTTCCGGTGAAGCGGAAAAATGTGAGGAGATCACGGAGACTTATCTGGAAAATGAGAATATTTCCATCCGGCTTTCTGCCTGTCTTATGTATTCCTTTGCTAATTTTACTCTGGGAAATGCAGAGGCGGCCCGGAATGGATTTTTAAAAATCCAGGAAACGCTGGCGGTTGTTTTGTCAGGGAATGAGAAAAAGGAAATTCAGGCGAACTGTGTCTTTGCCGGCTATATGACCTGTATTCTGGTACATCTTCCGGCTGATGATCTTCCTCCTTTGCGGGAGTATGTGAAGTATCTGCCCAAAGGACTTCGCGCTTACGCCTCTTATCTGATGGCGCATGAGCTTTATCTTCAGGAAAACTATGAACGGGCACTGGGGATTCTGGATGCGACTCTTTTTTCACTTAATGAGACCTATCCGATTCCGGAAATCTATATTTACTGCATGGTTGCAATGTGCAAAATCAAACTGAAAGAAACGGAAGAGGCAAAAGAGGCCTTTATGACAGCCTGGGATACGGCAAAATCGGACGGGCTTCTGGAGGTTTTTATTGAGCATCATGGCCTTCTTCAGGGAGTCATGGAGTCTTGTCTGAAAAAGGCGGAACCGGAGGCTTATAAGGCACTTACGAAAGGCATCATCAGTTTCAGCCGTGGCTGGATGAAGATGCACAATCAGGAATCGGACTGGGTTGTCACGGATGCACTGACACCGCAGGAATTTGCCATTGCCATGCTGGCCTGCCGGGACTGGAGCAACCAGGAGATCGCAGACTGTATGGGCCTTTCGGTCAACACTGTGAAACACATCATTTCCGATATTCTTGCTACCCTGCATGTGAACAGCAGAAAAGAACTGCTGCAGTTTGTAAATAAGTAAAAGACAGAGAAAAGCCGTGATTTTCAGTCTTACGAATATCGTAAAACTGGACCCGTAAACAAAAGACAAAAAGACCAAAAGTGTCTTGCCTGGCAGCCTGGGCAGGGCACTTTTTTCTGCTTTCAAGAGGGTTTCTGGTGAGTAAAAAAAACAATATAATATTCTTAAGAACTGTCAGATAATGGAAAAAATCATATGAGGGAGGAAGCAATATGAAGAAAAAGCAACGGCAATTTCTGGCTATGCTTCTGGTTCTGGCCATGCTGGTAACGACCATTGGAGGCACAGGAGTGGGCGAAACCTTTGTGCGGGCAGCAGAACTGGAAGAAACAAAGGAAGAAAGCAATAAAAGCGCAGAGACAGAGACGGAGGAAGATCTCCGCACGATGGAGATGGCTGCGAAAGAGCTGAAAGAACAGGCGCAGCTGGAAACCTGGTCGGACGCGAAGGCTTTTCTGGAAAAACTTCTGGGTTTAAGTGCCGAAAGCGATGAGCTGGACTCCTGTTTTGACGGGAAAACAGACGAAAATCTTTCCGGGGCAGACTGGCAGGCGCTCTGCGAAAAGCTCTGGGCGAACCGGGTCTTTTCCGAGGAAGAAGCCGACAGCCTGAATCTGACCGGAGGAGATGCAAATCTTCTCATCATGGCAGAAAAAGCGGCCGTGACCGGTGCGGAGGCAAAGCACATTTCTGTTGCCGGAGGCGGCAAGGTGAAGCTGAAAGAGACGAAAACAGATTCTATGGGAATTTTCGGCGGCATCAGAACCGAACTTTCCGGCACCAGTCTGGAAAAGCTGACGCTCTTTAGCGGAGAAGAAGCGGAAGATACCCTCCTTCGCCTTTCTCAGGATACGGAAGTTCCGGAGATCCAGGTGGATGGCGGAAAAGAAGTGACCATTGAGGGAAATGCTTCCCTGGGCGTGATCCGGGTAACGAAAGCACCGGAAAAACTTACGGTACGGGCAACTGCTTCTGTGAAAAATGAAAGTCAGGAAGCATTTACGCTTGTGAAGCCTGACGGGAGCGAGATCACGCTCAAAGCCGGGCAGCAGGAGGAGCTGGTGCTGACCTCTTATCTGGTCACTTTTATGGCAGAAGATGAGGTACTGGAGACTTCTCTCGTAAAACCGGGTGATCCGGTGGAATATCCGGAAGAACTGCCGGAAAAAGAAGGTAAGATTTTTACCTCCTGGTATCAGGACGAGGAATTTACGGAGCCGGCCTCTCAGTTTGAGGCTGTAAACGGTCAGCTGACCTTTTATGCCCGTTATATAAAAGCAGAGGATGCAGTTACGGTCACCTTCGAGACCGCTGGCGGTGATCCTTTAAAACCACTGGCCTTTGCAAAGGGTGAAACGCTTCTGACCAAGCCGGTTTCAGAAATTTCCACAAGAAAAGAAGGGTATACCTTTGGCGGCTGGTGCCGTGATGCGGAGTGTACGGAGAGCTTTTCCTATACGGAGCCGCTGGAAGAAAACGTGACATTGTATGCATTTTTTACGTCCGATGAACCGGAGATTTCTGAAAAAGACGGAAGCTCTGTGGACCGGAAGGATTTCGGCTGGCAGGAAGAGGTGCTTCTTACCGCAGAAGAGGGAATGACGCTGGAGGATGTGGAGGCAGCCATCCGTCTGGAGGCAGGATCCGGTGATCTGGAGCCGACGGTCAGCGTGAGAGAGACGGCAGACGGTTTTGCTCTTTCCGGAACCTGCTATGAAAAGGATGGGGAGAAAGGCTTTGAGCCCGGTTCCACGGTGAGTGTGATCGTATCTGACGGTGTGCATTTTGCCGGTTATTCGGAAGACGTGGAGACCATGGTGCTCTATGTATACAAGGAAGAAGTCGAGGTGGTAGACTTTTCCGATGAGATCGCCTATGAACTCTGGGATCAGGTGACTTCTTATACACCGGTGGTTTCCTATGAGGATAAGGACCAGAGCGAAAACCTGGATGAAGAGGTCGACCAGAGAGATTATGACCCCGGTGAGATCGTACTTCAGACCGACAAAGAGTATAAAAAAGAGGATATCGTAGTCTTTTATGACGGTGAGATCGGCAGAGAGGAGCAGAATATCGAAGCCTACACAGAGGGCTCTTTCGATGGCTACGTTCTTTTTGCAGAGATTCTGACTGCTGAGAAAAAAGAGGATGGGACACATCTGACGTTCGGTTACGCGGATCCCGAAGCCTATCTTTCTGATCTGGATGTTCATGTGACGGAAGATGTGGATGTGGATGAGGAACTGAGCGAGGAAGATCTGGAGCTCCTTTCATCCAAAATCTCCAGTCAGGTGGAAGAAAATGAGGAACTGAAGGCACAGATGCTGGTAGCTGTCATGAGCTCCAGGGAGACGCAGAAGCTCCTGGATGAGATGTACGGAGAAGGCGTATATGCACTGGCAGGTATGAATGCGACGCTCCAGCCGCAGCGCCCCACGGTAAAGCTTTCCGTATCCGGAAGTACGGTGACGGCAAATATCACGGTCGGTGCCAAAGCCACGATCAAAAAGGACGGCAAGATACTGATGACGGTGACACCGAAGCTTGCATTTACCCAGTCTCTGTCGGTACAGACCAATGTAAACGGCGGAAAGATCTGGCTGGATATGTCTGTAACGCTTCGTTCCACGTCGAAGATCGCCCTTACGATCTCTGCCACCACCGGAAAGAGTGCCAATGTTTTTGAAAAAGCGGCAGAGAGCATGAAAGAGATCGTAAAACCGGAAGGAATCAAAGAGACGGACGATTACGATGCGTATGACCAGTCCGTACAGGATCTTATGGATGTGATGCAGTCGGTGGTTTCGACCTCACTGTCCTATAATGATCTCTTTACCGTCCGGCTTCTGACACTGAAATTCTCCTTCTACGGCATCATCACCCTTGGCGTGGACCTGGATTTCGTGGGTCAGATCGGTATTCTGGCAACCTTCGGTGTGGAGATCGTCATTACAAACGGCGAACGCATCGGTTTCAAATACAATTTCCTGAAATTCAAGGGAAGTTCTTACACGCAGAAGCTGGAAAGTAACGTGACTACGAATATTTACCTCATCGGTAAAGTCGGCGTCCGTCTGGGGCTCCGTCTGACGATCTCAATCACACTCTGCGGCATCGCAAGTGCCTCGGTGATGGGAAGTCTTTATGCCTACGCGGAGCTTTCGGGTATGTATTTCTTCACGGCGAATCTTTTATCCGGGGCAAATACCAGCCTGGGAGCACTGAATTTTGAGGTCGGTATTGATGTGAGCGTAGACCTTGGCCTTCGGGTAAAACTGATCTTCAAGACCATCAAGAAAAACTGGAATGTTTACAAAGGCCGCTGGCCGCTATGGTCCACTTCGGTATCCAGTAAACTCAGCTATATGAATGCGGAAAAACTGGATCAGATGTGGGAAAGCTCCATAGCCAATGCAGATAAGAAAACCGTGTTTGGATTCCAGAATATTCCTATGAAGACCTGGACACTGATGACCGGTAAATGCCTGGAGAACGAACTCCTCTGTAGTAATAAAGAAGTGAGTCTCAAGATCGAAAATCTTACGGTGAACGGAGAGAAAGTTCCATCCGGCGATCCGAAAAACAAACTGTTCTCCGTTGGCGATCCTTCCAAAGGGCAGAATCAGGGCATGATCTACATGGATGAAAGCATTGCGGCAGAGTACATCTGTGAAAAAGCGGAACTGGATGTGGTGCTGACTTATCAGAACAGCAATGCTTCCGCCATGGTGAAAAAACAGGTGCGCCGCTTCCATCTCTCCAAGCAATGCGCCATTTCCACCACGACACAGAAGGTTCAGGTGAAGCTTTATGACTGGTGTGCCCATGCCTGGGGACTGGAAGCAGCAGCCTGGGACAATGCGGTAGTTTACGAGACTTCTTTTGAAGCGTCTCATATGGTGGGAGGTTTAAGCGAGCCGACAGCCACCGGAAAAATGAACCTGAATACGGCGGCATCTGCAGCCATAAAAGCTTATCCGGAAATCCAGGGAATGAATTTCAGCTGGCTGGATCCGTCAGGAAGCAGTTCCATGCAGTACAGTGTTCCCAGGATCAGTAACTTCTGTTATATGACACCGGACAATGGAGTGGTACGCTTCGACGTATTCAAGGAAACAAAAGAGTATGAGGTAACTTATTATCTCTATGTACGCCGGTTTGAAGGTGACGGCAGCATCAATTATCATGTGAAGCTGACCAATCCTCTGCCGGATACGCAATATGCATTTTCCGTTTACCCGCCGCAGAGTGAAACGGCTCTGGATTTTGCACCTGAGGAAGACGGAAGCTGGAAGCTTTCTGCAAAGAGATCTGCTTTTAATGGAGAAAAGCAGCCGCTCCTCATGACGGTGGACGGGGCAGAACCGGTAAAAACAGGCTTTTTCCTCACCGGCCGGGAACAGGAAACGGACGTCCGTTATGAGATCACCCTCGGGGATCCGAAGCTGGAGGTAGAGCTTGGAGAAGGCATCCGTTCCATGAACTTTGAGGACGGATCCATCGTGACAGAAACAGGCATCCGGCCGGGAACGGAAGTTCGCCTGAAGATCACACTGGAGGAAGGCTACACCGGTGTGGAAGTGCAGTGCGAAGATCCGGATATCCAGTTCCGGACAGAAGAAGACAACACCGTAGTCTTTTCCATGCCGACGTATGATCTGAAGCTACGGCTCCGTTCTTATAAATATCGGACACTGACGTTCCTGTATAATTACGGCTCCTATGGAACCTATAAAACGGTAAGCGTGCGGGAAGACGGAAAAACAGAAGAACCACCGGCACCGTTTGTTGACGGTTTGACGTTCCGCGGCTGGAAAGAAAAAGAGGATGGTTCGGGAGACTCCTTTATTTTCGGCGGAAATCTGGTGACGGATCAGATTCTCTATGCGGACTGGACCTGTGATGTGACGGTCGATTTCGGAGCAGTGAAGGGGCAGGCACTTTATCTGGACGGCGAAGAGACCAGACAGGTATTCGAAGGAGACGGGGAAGAATACTACCGCTTCACATATTCCACCAGACGGGTGGGAGAAAAAGTCCTGGATATCCTGGTTCCGGATTACCCCGGTTATGAATTTACCGGCTGGTATACAAATGCGGAAGCAGAAGGCGAGCCGGCAGATACGGAAAACCTGACGCTGACCGGCGGACTGATCCTTTACGCAGGCTGGATCAAACTGATCCCTGTGACCTTTGAACGGAACGCTCCTGCAGAAAATCCGGAGGAAGGAAGTTATGCAAACACCGTTGTGCAGGAGGGCGCTCTTCTGACAGAGCTTCCGGAAAATCCGGTGAGAGACCATTATGAGTTTACCGGCTGGTATAAAGACCGGAAAGGAAAAGAAGCGTTTGATCCGGCAGCAGAGACGATCAGCGAGGAACTGATCCTTTACGCAGGCTGGAAAGCAGTGACCTATTCCATCATCTATGAAATGAACGGAGTGGAAAAACCTGCTGAGAATCCGGAAAGCTATACGACAGAAGATACCATTATCCTGAAAAATCCGGAGCGGGAAGGCTATGAGTTTACCGGCTGGACCGGAACGGGTCTTACCGAGGCGGTGAAAACCGTTGAGATTCCGGCTGGTTCTTCTGGAGAGAGGCAGTATACGGCCCATTGGAAGGCCATCACCTACAAGCTTTCTTATAATCTGGTCCGCGGAACCCTCGCGGAGCCAAATCCGGAGAGCTACACGGTGGAAAGCGATGAGATCACACTGAAAAATCCGGCTCTGGAAAAATATGAATTTACCGGCTGGATCGGAACCGGTCTTACAGAACCCACGATGGAGGTGAAGATTTCCAGGGGCTCTATGGGAGACAGAAGCTATCAGGCAACCTGGAAGACGGATGATCCGTCAGAGAAGATTGCGGATATGGCGCTGGAAGCAGTCAGCGGTGGCTTTGAGAGCCGGATTGAGGACCTTCCGGAGCTGGGCGAAGAGGCAGAACTGGATGCAAGAGTGCTGGAAGCGGTAAGAGAAGCTTTGCAGAATGCTCTCCATGAGGATGAGCGGATCAGCGCTTATCTGGATGCGATTTCCATGACTGTGGTTCAGGAAGAAGAGCCGGAGATGGAAGACAGATTCTATCGTTATCTTTATCGTGTCACTGTGACCTACAAAGACGATGCAGGAACCGAGTATGTAAGAGAAAACACCGCTTATGAGGCATGGATCTCCAAAAATCAGCCGGAAGTGACTCTGGCTCCCACAGCGGGCAGTCTTACCTATGGGCAGAGCCTCAAAGACAGCACCCTGACCGGAGGCTGCGTAAAATATGGAGAGGTCGAAGTGCCCGGCACCTTCTCCTGGCAGGATGAGACCATCATCCCCTGGGGCGGAGACAACGGAAGTGTGATTTACTGGGTGATCTTTACACCGGATGAAGAGGCAGCGAAGCTTTATGCTCCCTGCGAAATCGAGGTGTCCGTACAGACCCAGATCGGCGTAAATGTAGAATTTACCGCTGACTCCAGAGACTATGTCAAAGATAGCACGGCAGCCACAGGAACCTACCGTCTGGTAGATGCAGACCGCGGAATCGTCTATGAAGAGCTGAAGCTCACCGGCGGTCAGATGGAATTTTCTCAGAACATTCCGGGCAAAGATCTGCAGGTTGTTTTCTATGGTTATCAGCTGGAAAATGATTCAGATGGACTCTATGTTCTCCTGAATGAGAGCGCAAAATCCACGGCTGAGATCCGCCGGATCCAGCCGGTACTGGAAACAGCGCCGACTGTAAATGGAACCGTGACCGTCGGTACTGCACTGAGAGATGTGGAAGTGACCGGCGGAAGAGCCGTTTACAAAGTCGCAGCCAACGCTTATCAGGAAGCAGCCGGAACCTGGACCTGGGATGCGCCGGGCTACACGCTTTCCGATTCCGATGAAGGTGAGCAGGAATTTACCCTGACCTTCGTTCCGGAGGATAAGGTCGGTTTCCGAAGTATCACCGGAATCAAGGTGAAACTGACCGTGACGAAACGGGAAGTAGAGATCCCACTGATTGCTGGCTTAACCTACGATGGAAGCCTGCAGAAACCGGTCGTAAATGAGACGGCGGACTATAAAGTGACGGAAAACAACGGCGGCATCAGTGCCGGAACCTACACTGTGACACTGCGGCTCAAACATTCGGAATACATGGTCTGGAAAGAGTCAGGATTAGCTACGGACGGAAGTCAGGCTACGGTGAGCAGCAAGGATCCGGCAGTGGCAGTCGTAAGCTATCAGATCCGGAAGGCCGATCTTACCGTATCGGCAGATCCCGCCGGAAATGTCATTCAGGTCCAGAAGCTTGGCTATGGACAGGAGCTGACAGAGGGAGAAAAGGAAACGCACACCGTCAACAGAAAAGTCGTGGATTTCCGCCTCAGCGCCCAGGATATGATCAGTGGCGTCGTTGTTTCCTATGAAAGAAACGGCAGCAGCATTCCCGTCACCGGTAAATGGAAATGGATGCTGACAGATGAAACAGGCGAACCCTACAGCCAGCCGCTGCCGGTCGGTAAGCGGCAGATAAAAGCAGAATTCATTCCGGAAGAAAAACAGAGAGGAAACTTAAATCCTGTGAGCTATAGTTTCCTGGTGGAAGTGGTAATGGCAGTGCCGGATGCGAGCAGTTGTGCGTTTGAGACAATTTATGTCATCGGGATTGGTGCACTGAATGTTCCTCTGACGCTGTGTAAGCTGGATCAGCCGCAGCCGGTAAATCCAAACAACGGTAAACCCGTAGACGGAGTCTGGAATTGGGAAGATCCGGAAATGATTCTGAATAGTCGGAGCTACAATGTGACCTTTACTCCGACGGATAGCAAAAATTATAAGACGGTAAATTCCAGTGCGGAGGTAAAAGCAAAAGATGCACTACCATTGACCGCGTATGTCAAATACGGCAGTGATGGAACATTCACAGCAAGGACGGCAGTCAGTATTTGGGGAACGACCCGGAAACGCAGCATTTTGGTTGGTGTATCGGAACAGGAAAATATGACATTTTCAAAGGTGGAGATCTCGATGGGCAATGAAACTGCAAGCTGCCGGGTAGATGCATCGGGAAATTACGTCTATACGAATTCTGGTTTTATGACAGTGATCTATCACAGTTCCTTGAAGATCGTGGAGATTGTAATGGAGCGGGCTTTGACAGCAGAACCAACGATTGATGTTTACATGACACAAACGACAGGTACACAGTCTTTGGAGGCGGATGAAACGAAAACCGCAGCAGTAAGCACGACATCGAGAAAAGGGAAAAAGGCAAGAAGAAAACCGGAAAAAACAGCAGAAAGTGAATCCGAAACGGCAGCAGCAGAAACCGAAGCTGTGACGGAACCGCAGACGGAAGCTCCGGAACCATCCACCGAAGAAGTGACAGAACCCACAACAGAACCTGTTACGGAGAAGACTACAGAAGCGGGAACGGAAGCGCCGGAGCCGGAAAAACAGACCGAGACACCGGCGACGGAAGAAACCACAGAAGCTGCAGAACCGGCTACAGAATCCCAGACTGCGGCACCAGAACCTGCATCGGAGCCATCTACAGAACCCCAGACGGAGAAACAGACAGAAACAGCAGCACCGGAGCCGTCCACGGAGCCCCAGACAGAAGCAATCTTACCAGAACCGGCCGCAGAACCAATGACCGAAGCGCCGGAACCGGCTACGGAAGTGCAGACAGAATTGGCGTCAGAACTGCAGAGCGAATCCCTCCATACAGAAGCAATGAATACCGAAGGGGCTGAAATGCCCCTTCCGGAGGAAGGATGACAGCCGCACCGCAGGCTCCGGTGGTCTGTATTCTGGATTCCGGGACGAATGAAGCCGGGGCCGAGGGATGGAATTATCTGGCCGGAAACGAGGATCTGACGGATGAAGCCGGCCATGGAGACCTGATCTATCAGCTCCTGGAATCGGAAACTCCGAATGCCAGACTCATCATGCTGAAATGTTTTGAATCAGCAGAAGAAACAGAAGAAAAAAAGGGAACAGAGACCATCACGCAGGCGCTCTATGATGCTGTGGATCTCTGGCAGGCAGATGTGATCAGCATCAGCTGGACGCGGAATGAAGAAAGCGAAGAACTTTACGAAGCGGTCTGCTACGCCAGGGAAAACGGCGCCGTCCTTGTGGCGGCAGCAGGAAATCTAAGCCTTTCCACACCCTTAGGCAGTCTGGTCTATCCGGCAGCCTGGGAAGAGGTCATTGGTGTGGGCGGGGCAGATACCGATGAAAAGGGGGAGCCTGTAAGCTCTCTCTGGTATCTTAAGAGCGAGGCGGTATTTGTCAGTGCAGATGGAAATTATGAAGGGGAAAAGGGTTCCTCTTTTGCAGTCCCCAGGGTTTCAGGAAAAATCGCAGAATATCTCTTTCAAAAGCCGGAAGCCTCCGAAACAGAAATTCGGGAATGGCTGAAAGACACTGTAATTGATACGGGGGAGGAAGGTTACGACCCGGTATTTGGCTGGGGTTTTCTGAAAACGGACAACGAGTGATTTATCTGCGAAAAGCAGCTGAGGCTGCCGGATAAAGTTTCCGGCGCTTCAGCTGTTTTTTCGTTCTTTCCGATATACGCTCGGCGTCTTCCCGATCAGCTCTTGGAACTGCTTTGTAAAATAGCTGGGGCTGGAAAAACCGCAGGAGAGAGCGATATCCGTTACGGGAAGATCAGTGGAAATAAGCTTTTCGGCTGCCAGGAGCAGCCGTTTCTCCTGAAGATATTCCATGGGCGTACAATGAAAATACTGACGGAAAAGCCGCTGGCAGACACGGGGACAGACGTTGATGACAGCAGCGATTTCTTTGATGGAAAGGTTACGCTCGAGATTGGCGTCGATCCAGGGCAGCAGCTGTTTGACCCGGGTGTCCTGAAGGGAGGAAGGTCGGCTGTGGGGAAGCATTTCCGACTGCTGGCCGATGAGGAGCAGCATCCGGGAAACAGCGGCGCGGACCTCAAACTCATAGCCTGTCTCTTCATTTTCACAGGCAGAAAAGGCCGCGTCAAAATCCCGGAAAAATGCCGGATGTTCAAATTTTAAATAAGCGGGGCCATTTTCCAGAAGGGGACGGATGTAGCGGGTGTCAAAAATGCTTCCCGGCGTGCCGGAGACGATCCCCGCGTCGAAGACGAAGGAACGGTAACGGCAGGGGGAGGGCACGAGGCAGGCGAAGGAATGGAGAATTTCCGTGTTGATAAAGCAGCCTTCTCCGGGAACCACCTCGAAGGTTTCACTGCCGGCACCGATCCGGACCCGGCCTTCCAGAAGGATAAAAATTTCCAGCTCCCGGTGCCAGTGGGAGGGAATCAGGCTGGCGGCATAGCTGTGGATATTTCCCTCATTGGCGATGAAATCAAAGGGAGAATGTTCCAGTTCGTTGATCTCCTTTTTATCCGGATTCATGGGAACGAAAGAACGGTTATGGATCATAGGTATCTCCTTTCTGAAAAGTCGTTTTTCTTATAGTATAGGACGCTTTTGTAAAAGCGGCAAGGCATACTTTTCGCTATACTCATAGCAAAATAATCGAAAAGAGGAGATCACTATGAAAAACACAAAACCGACGGGAAGGACGCTGGACATGACAAAGGGAAGCCCCATGAAGCTGCTTTTCACCTTTGCCCTGCCACTGTTTCTGGGAAACCTCCTGCAGCAGTTTTACAATCTGGCGGACACTTCCATCGCAGGCCATCTGCTGGGCGATGCGGCCCTGGCCCAGATCGGAGCCACCTCGGCGCTTTACAGCCTCATCACAAACTTTGCCTTCGGACTTAACAACGGCCTGGCTCTCAACGTGAGCCGAAGCTTCGGAGCCGGTGACAAGAAAGAGATGAAACGTTCCGTCTGCTGGATGGTGACGCTGGCTTTCATCTCAGCTCTGGTGATGACTGTCAGTTTTCTGATGTTTCGAAAGCCTCTTCTCACGGTCATGCAGACGCCGGAGGATGTGCTGGACGGCGCTTTGAGCTATTTTACCGTCATTCTGGCAGGCATTCCCCTGACTATGGCCTACAACCTGGAGTCGGCCCTTCTCCAGTCCATGGGAAACAGCGTGACACCTTTGGGCTTTCTTTTATTCAGCAGTATTCTCAACGTGATTCTGGATTTCTTTTTCATCGGAAATCCTCTGAATTTGGGCGTGCAGGGAGCCGCAGCGGCGACGGTGCTCTCCCAGGGACTCAGCGCGGCACTTGGCTTTTTATACATTCTGAAAAATTACCCGGAAATCCGTTTTGGCAGGAAAGACTGGAAGGTTCCGGGAAAATTTGTCACAGAAATGTTCTGGACGGGACTCAGCATGGCCCTTATGAGCGCGATCTATAACCTGGGAAGCGTGATTCTCCAGAGCAGCATCAATGCCCTCGGAAGCGTTTATATCGCAGCTCAGGTGGGCGGTAGAAAGCTGGCGGAATTTTTCTACATCCCGGGCATTGCCCTTGGAACCAGCGCAGCTACCTTTTCCAGTCAGAACTTTGGAGCCGGAGAGCGCGCCCGGATCGCAAAAGGCGCCAGGAGCGGCATTTTCATGTATTTCTGCTGGTGGCTGGTGGCCCTGGTTTTTGTGATTTTCCTGGCCCCCGCAGCGGTAAAATTCATCACCGGCAGCAGCAATCCGGAGGTAATCAAAAACGGAGTCCTCTATTTAAGAATCAGTATTCCAATGATTCCCCCCATGGCAATCCTGGTGATCTTAAGAAATATTCTCCAGGGCATGCGCCGGCCGGGAATGCCCCTTTTCTGCAGCTGTCTGGAGCTGATCGGAAAGGTGATTTTCGCCCTCTGGCTCGTTCCGGCCTTCGGCTACCTCGCCGTCTGCATCTGCGAGCCAGTCACCTGGGTGATCTGCTGCGTGGTCATTGCGGTGGCTGTCTTTGCCATCCGCGGTGAATTTACGAACCGCCATATATAAAAGCCAGCTGTTCCGCGCCTGTGGCGCTCCCACAGCTGCCGACCGCATTCGTAATCCAGGCTATCGCCCTACTTACTCATACGGTCTAGCCTGCACAATAACCATGAATTTGCTCATGCAAGTATGACTCATTCATGGCTGCCGTCCGGGACTTTTACAGTAAATTTGTATAGGTTTTTTGACAGGTTTGTTGTATAATGGCAATAAGGAAAAGAAAGGGGGACCTAACTATTATGAAAAAGAAATTAGTCCTTGCATTTTTACTCGCAGGAACACTGTCCATGAGTTCCGTTGCTTACGCTTCCGAGGGAGGCCAGACCCTGGGAGAGGTCACAAAAGAAACCGTTGAAGCTCCGGAGGCAGTTGCCGCAGAGACAGAAAGCTCCGGGCCGGTGACGATGGAGAGCGTGGAGGAGACGACGGAAGAAGCGGCTGTGGAAACTACTGAGGAGACGCCGGAGGATGCCACCGAGGAGACTGTTGAGGTTGCCTCAGCAAGAGCTTATACCGACGGAGATGCCGTTGATCTTACGAAGGATGAGCTTATTACAAAGCTGAAAGACGCAGCTGCTGAGATCACAAGCGTGAAGTCAGAACTCATTATGGATATGGTCATCAACATCAATATAGCCGGAGATGATTCCTCCACCGGCATGCAGATGGATATGACCATGAGCGCCAATATGAGCAACGAGGAAATTTTTGAGCCTTACGCTTCTCATCAGAGCGAGACCATGGCCATGAGTATTATGGGCCAGACCGGAAAACAGGTCAGCGAAACCTATATCCGGGAGGAAAACGGAGAGCAGGTAAAATACGAAGGAAGTTCCGATGATGGCAGCCCCATCACCGATTGGGACCGCACCGTCACCTCCGGAGAAAAGTCCGAATTTCTATTCAGCAGTGAAAACCTAAGTGATATGGAAAGTAAGATGGAGCTGAATCTGAAGGATCAGAAGGCAGTGGACAGCGAAGGAACCGAATACTATGTTCTGGAGAGTGCTATAGACCTGTCAAGCGTGGCTGAGGATGCCGAAATGGAGGAAGAGTTTCTGGATCTGGTGAAAAGTCTCCAGGATTCCCTGGGCACCGATATGGAACTGCCGGGTGAACTTACTGTAGATTTTTACATCAATGCCAGCGATTTCCTTCCGTCAGAGATGACCATCGATATGTCCGGAATGAAGGGTGATATGGGAGAGACCGCAGGCGAGGGCACCAACGCGGAGATGGAATTTACAACCATGGTGGTAAGCTATCGCTGCAGCCAGTACAACGCAATTTCCGAGATTGCTTATCCGGAGGATCTTCCGACGGAGGAGACTTCCGGGGAAGAGCCGGAGGCCATCCAGGATGAAGAGGTTGACACGGAGGAAGTTTCCGAAGCAGGTGAAGATGAGCTTGTCTCTGAGGCCGGCCAGATGGTGGAGAGTGCAGCAGGTTCTCTTGCAGAGGAGCTGGGCGTGAAAGGCATTCAGGAGACCACCGATACCAGCGTGACTTTTACCGACAAAGGTTCCAGGGAAAATCCCGCAGCCATGAACGAGATGGGAAAGGTTTACCTCTACAATGCGATCTCTGATCAGTATGAGCAGGTCGGCCTTACCGTTACCGGTATCACCGATGGCGACGAAGCCACAGAATATGTGGATCAGCTTCTGAATGCGGAGAACAGCTACTACAGCTTCCCGGCCCTGAAAAATTATGAGGAGTACCGGATCGTGAACTACGATCTCTACCTGCCTTCTGATTTTTCCGACGAAGAGTACGGCGTTTATGCTCCCAGCGCTATGATGAGCGTGGTAAGCAAGGATGACGACTGGCTCACCTACAACGACCAGAGCTATTATGCAGCTACCTACGGTCTCTACGAGGATTCAAACAGCTATCATCCCGGCGACACCGTTCACTGCCAGTGCGTGATCGTTATGCCGAAGGATCTCACCGAATATGAGCTGGAATTTGGCCCCTACGGCCTGGATTACTTCTATGTAGCTATCCAGTAAAAACGAAACTAAAGCCCCATGTCTGCCCGGCATGGGGCTTTTTTCAACTTGTTATTTCCTCACCATAATGCTAAAATATCCCTATAATCGGGGCAAAAGACCCAAAATTGCTACGGAAAATTTTTGGAAGAAGGAGAAAACGCATGCTGACAGAAGCAAAACTTCGGAAGAGGGTTTATGAAGCGACATTCAAGAGAGGTTCCAGCCTTTTCAATGCGGGAGGCGTGTTGGAAATGGAGGAGGAAGATCAGGGAGACCGGATGCTGATCCGCGCAAAAGTACAGGGAAGCGGAAGCAGAGCCTATGATGTGAAGTTGCTGATGGATGAATCGGAGGACAAGATTCTGGACTACGACTGCGAATGCCCGGCCTACGCTTCTTTTTCCGGCATGTGCAAGCACTGCGTAGCGACTCTTCTGGAGCTGATCCACCGGAACGAGCCAGAATACAGCCCAAAACGGCTGTCTGACTTTCTTCCTTTTTCAGATGGAAAGACTTCCGCGCCTAAAAGCCAGAATCCGGATCTCGACGCTCTTTTAAGGGCGCTGGGAGTGACCAGAGCCTCCGAGCTTCCAAACGCTCCTTCGCGGACCAGCCCGGAACCGCCCGTAAGGACTCCCGCCCGTAAAAAACTGGAGAGCACCCCTGGCCTTCAGGAGCTGATCCGTCCCTATCTTCTCAGTGACAGCGAAAATCCCATGCAGCGGATCGAAAGCGAGGTTGAGCTGGAGCCGCGCCTTTCCTTCATCGGCGATCAGCTGAAGGTTTCCTTTAAGATCGGTATCACCCAGAAATATGTACTCAAAGATCTGCGGGAATTTCTGAACCATGTCACGACGGAGAGTAATTACCGCTACGGGAAAAAGCTGGAGTTTCTCCACCGGGAGGAGGCCTTTACGGAGAAGGCCAGAGCGTGGCTTGCCTTTATCCGAAAGCTTCTGCCTAACGAAAACACCTATACCGGTCGGTATGCTTCCTACTATGGCTTGCGGGCGAGAGAGGACGAATATCTGGAGATCGACAAGAGCCATATGGACGAGCTGATGGCTCTTCTTGAAGGGGAGGTTTTCAATGGCGTTTTCTTAGGGTGCCAGGCTGAGAGCTGGATCATCCGGGATGAAATGCCGGATTTCGGGGCGACGCTGAAGCAGAAAGCGGACGGAGCCGTCTTTAACCTGCGCCGTTTCATCCATATGGAGGGCGAGCATTATCTGTATTTTCCGAAGGAAGGCATCATTCGCCGGGTGGACAAGGGCGTTTTCGGAAAAGCGCTGGGCTTTTTCCTTCTCGTGGAGGACAGTGAGCAGAACGGCTGCAACATTTCCCGAAATGATCTTCCCATCGTTCTTGAGGAGCTTCTTCCGGAGCTTGAAAAGGCCATCCCTGTGAAAATGCAGACGGCGCTGGAGGTTTTCATTCCGGATACCCCGGAGTTTCAGTTTTATCTGGATATGCCTCAGCGGGATCTCATCGTCTGCAAGGGCTACGCGGTCTACGGGGAGGAGCGCTATTCCATTTTTTCCGGCTCGAATCCGTACGCCGGAGGGACGGTGAAGCGGAGCTGGAAAGAAGAGCGAAAGGCCAGAGAACAGGCGGCTGCCTTTTTCAGTGCCTACGACCGGGCGACGGGCGAGATGGCTCTGGACGGGGAAAAGGCCTGCTATGAGTTTCTGGCGGAGAAGCTTCCTCACTTAAAAGAACTCGGCGAGGTTTTTATCACGGACAAGATGAAGGCAGTGAAGATCCGCTCCCTGCCTCAGATCAACGTGGGTCTTTCAATTTCCGGCAACCTCTTAAGCCTGACTCTTGATACGGAGCTTCCGATGGAGGAACTGGCGGAGCTTCTCTCCAAATATGACCGGAAGAAAAAGTATTACCGCCTGAAAAACGGCGAGTTCATTGAGTATGACCAGGACAGCTTAAATTCGGTCAGTGATATGCTCCACGCCCTGCAGGTATCGGAAAAAACGCTGAAAAAAGGCGAGATCGAGGCGCCGCGCTACCGGGCCCTCTACCTGGATGAGCAGCTCAAAGAAAAACAGGGCATTTCCGTGGAACGGGAGCGCTCCTATAAGAGCCTGATCCGAAACATGAAAAGCGTGGAGGACAGCGATTTCGAGCTCCCCGAGTCCCTGAAAAAAGTCCTGCGCCCTTACCAGCAGAAAGGCTTTTTCTGGCTGAAAACCCTCTGTCAGAACGGCTTCGGCGGAATCCTAGCAGACGATATGGGCCTTGGAAAAACTCTGCAGGTCATCGCTTTTCTCCTTTCTTCCTTTGAGGAGGGGGAAGAGAAACGAAGTCTCATCATCTCCCCGGCCTCCCTGGTTTACAACTGGGAAAATGAGATCCACAGGTTTGCCCCGGCCCTTCCGGTGCGTGTCCTGGCGGGAACGGCGGAGGAGCGGACAGAGATTCTGAAAAACGGCGTGCCCGGGGAGATTCTTGTGACCTCCTATGAGACGATGCGCCGGGATCAGGAGCTCTATAAAGGCGAGGACTTTTTCTGCGAGGTCATCGACGAGGCCCAGTACATAAAGAACGCCGGAACCAAAGGCGCCCGGGCGGTGAAATCCGTCTCCGCCCAGATGAAGCTGGCCCTCACGGGAACGCCGGTGGAGAACCGTTTAAGCGAGCTCTGGAGCATTTTCGACTATCTGATGCCCGGTTTTCTCTATTCCTACGAGCATTTCAAGAAGAACTTTGAGACGCCGATCATGAAAAAAGAAAACGAGGATGCCATGGCGGATCTCCTGAAAATGATCCGTCCCTTTATCCTGCGCCGCCTGAAAAAAGAAGTTCTTTCCGACCTGCCGGATAAGATCGAGAAATGCGTCACGATCCCCCTTGAGGGCGAGCAGAAGAAGCTCTATGACGCCCACGTCCAGCGCCTGAAATTCATGCTGGAAAACGATGAGTTTGCCAATATCCGAATGCAGGTGCTGGCCGAGCTCACCCGTCTTCGCCAGCTTTGCTGCGATCCGGCTCTCATTTATCAGGATTACCAGGAGGGCGCGGCCAAAATGGAGCTCTGCATGGAGCTTTTGAACAACGCGGTGAACGGTGGCCACAAGGTTCTTCTCTTTTCCCAGTTCACCTCGATGCTTGGGATTCTTGAGAAACGCATGGAGGAGGCGGGAATCGGTTACTACAGCCTCACGGGTTCCACCCCGAAAAAAGAGCGGATGGAGCTCATGGAGAAATTCAACCGGGACGCTACGCCGGTGTTCTGCATTTCCCTGAAAGCGGGTGGTACGGGCCTCAACCTCACCGGGGCGGACGTGGTGATTCATTACGATCCCTGGTGGAATGTGGCAGCAGAAAATCAGGCCACGGACCGGGCCCACCGCATCGGCCAGAAACGGGTCGTGACGGTCTATAAGCTCGTGGCGGAGCACACGATCGAGGAAAAAGTCGTGGAGCTGCAGCAGAAGAAAAAAGAGCTGGCAGACCAGGTGCTGTCCGGGGAAGAGATGGGAAGTATCCTTTTCGACCGGGAAGAGCTCCTCAAGCTGTTCCAGAATTAGGAGGAAAAAATGGCAGCAGAAGAAAATACCAACTGGTCCCAGTCTGTGACCGGGATCGTGATCAGAGATAACAAGGTACTTCTGGCCCGTCACACCTACGGGCCGGGCAAAGGAAAGCTCATCGTGCCGGGCGGTTATGTGAAATGGCAGGAATCTCCCCAGGAGGCCCTGAAAAGAGAGTACATGGAGGAGACCGGCGTGGCGGTGGAGCCCCTGGACGTCATCGGCATCCGCTTCAATCAGAAGGACTGGTATGTGGCCTTCCGGGCGGAGTACAAAGGCGGCCGGGCCGTTTCCGACGGGGACGAGAACAGCGAAGTCCTCTGGCTGGATGTGGAGGAAGCGCTGAGCCGTGAGGACGTTCCGGATCTCACGAAAAAACTGATCCAAAGCGCGCTCTCCGGAAAAAGCATGAAGCACATCGATTACAAAGGCACGACGAGATACGGAGAATACAGCTTTTATAGCTTTGAATAAGAAAAAGAAACCCCACACTTCACAGCGAAATGTGGGGTTTTTAATCGTAAAATTTTAGATGGCTGCGAGGGCCTGCCCGAGATCCTGAATCAGGACATCGGCTCCTTCGAGACCGCAGTGGATGCGGATGAGGCATTTGCCATCTGGTACGCCCCGAAGATCAAGTTCTTCCTGGGAAGAACGATAGAGCGGAGCCATCACAAGGCTTTCAAAGCCGCCCCAGGAGCAGCCGATTTTGAAGATCTTCAGCTGGTCGATGAAGAAGGGCACTTTTTCCACGGGAGCGTCGATGATGAAACTCAGAAGTCCCGTGTGGCCGATCTGCTGTTTCTCGATGAGTTCCCGCTGGGGATTGGATTTGAGACCTGTGTAGAAGACCTGCTTCACCTTCGGATGCTGCTCCAGATAGGAAGCGACCTTCATGGCATTTTCCTGGTGCATGGCGAGACGGGCCGGCAGAGTCCGGATGCCGCGGATTACGAGCCAGGCCTCCATGGGTCCGATGATGCCGCCGTAGAGTGCGCGCTCCTGCTCACGAATCCGTTTCATGAGGGTTTCATCCTTGGAAACTAGGACGCCGCCGATGATATCGCTGTGGCCGCCGAGATATTTGGACATCGTGTGCATGACGATATCGATGCCGAAATCCAGGGGCTTCTGGTAGTAGGGAGAGCAGCAGCTGTTGTCGATGTAGGTCGTCACATGATGTTTTTTGGCGATTTTCGCGATGGCTTCGAGATCAACGACGGTGAAAACGAAGGTGGCGGGGCTTTCGAGGATAATCAGGGAAGTTTCCGGCCGGATTGCTGCCTCCAGCTCCTCAAGGTCCGTTCCATGAAGAAAGGTCACGGTCATATGGAATTTCTCGACACAGTATCTGGAGATGAAATCCTTCAAAGGCCCGTAAGTGTTGTGCAGGCAGATGATATGGCTGCCTGTGCTGCAGGTGGCCATGACGGCAGCTGTGCCGGCGGCCATGCCGGAAGCGAAGGCGAGGGCCATGGTTCCGTGCTCCAGCTCCGCGATTTTCCGCTCCATGATATGGGCTGTCGGGTTGGATTCCCGCCCGTAAATGAAGCTGTCCTCCTTGTAATCGTCAAAGTTGAGATAAGACTCAAAATCCGGGAACACATGAAGAGAGTTCATGAAAATCGGCGGAACCACAGCTCCGAGATATTTCTCGTACTCGTCGCCGGTGTGGGTGATAGTGAGAAGATCGTTCATGTTCATTTGTGCCTCCTGTAAATTTATTTGGTGAAAAGCAGATACATGGCCTCCAGGCAGATCTGAGCATGGGTAAAGAAGTTTTCCAGACTGATCTGCTCGTTACAGTTATGGGCATGATTGTCGATGGTGCCCGGAAATTCCGGTCCGAAGCCGACCGCCCGGTTGTTGGTGTGGCGGGCATAGGTGCCGCCGCCAGTGGAATAAAGGACGCAGGGTTCGCCGGTGGCGGACTCGTAGGCTTCCTTCAGGCGCTGGATCAAAGGCTGATCCTCAGGGATATAAAGAGGATCTACACGGTTCGGAATCGTGGTTTCAAGCCCAAAGGCTGCCGCTGCTTTGGCTGCGGTCTCAAAAATCCACTGATAATCTTTCGTGACAGGATAACGGATATCCACAGAAGCATGGGCTGCCGTTTCACTGATTTCCAGAATCCCAAGGTTCAGGGAGAGCTTTCCGGAAGGTTCATCGGAAAGCGCAATGCCGAGGCTCGTTCCTTCGGTCTCTATGCCAATGTGCCGGTGAAGGAAGGCAAGAAGCGGGCCCGTTTCCTCTGCTGAAAAGACTTCAAAGAGAAGACAGATCAGGTTGGAAGCCGCATTGAAGCCAAGTTCCGGCTGGGCGCCGTGGGAGGCGGTGCCGAGGGAAAGAATCGTGGTAATTTCGCCCTCTCTGCTGAGCTTAAAATGCTCCTGGTCAGCCAGGCTTGCCAGCTTTTGATGCTGTTCTTCCGTGCAGCAGATCTTTGCCGTAGCTTTTGCCGGAACCGCGTTTACAGCCAGTCCGGCCTGAAATTCGCGGACGCAGGAGCCCTGGCCTTTTTCTGTGTGGAAATCCAGGCGGAGGATTCCTTTTTCACACTGGCAGATTCCGTAGCCGCAGTCCGGCGTAAAGCCCATGACCGGGTAGGGATGCTTCGTATAGAAACGGTCCAGATCGTCGCTGGCGATCTCCTCGCCGGAACCGAAGACCGTACGGAGTACATATTTTCCCTGGATGCCGGCATCCTTCAGGGCTTTCAGGCAGTAGAGAGCGACGATGGCAGCGCCCTTATCGTCAGAGACGCCGCGGCCGTAGGCCATGCCGTCCTTAATCACCATCTGAAACGGGTCCGTATCCCAGCCATCTCCGGCGGGAACGACATCCACATGGGTGAGTACGTCCACATACTCGGTTCCTGTTCCGTAATAGACGGCACCGGCATAATTGTCCGTGTTCTCCGTCTCAAATCCCATGTTCTTTGCCATGGAAAGAATGCATTCCAGCGCCTGGGCCGGGGCTTCACCGAAGGGTTTACCGGGAAGAGGGTGTGTGCAGACGGAAGGAACCGCGATCAGCTTTGCCAGATCGCGTAAAATATCGTCCCGGTATTTTAAAATTTCATGTCCGAATTTCATAAAAATGACCTCACTTTCTATTTGCATTTTACCTTAATATGAGATAACATGGAAGGCTATTAGGAAAAATAGAGATAAATTTGTTCAAAATTACTTTAAGGGAGGTTGAGATAATCAGTATGGAGAATGATATTGCACTAATTACTCTAATATCAAAAGATTTACTCTATGTGAAGTTCGCATGGGCAGCGGTACCTTTGGGGCCGAGACACGGCAGAATCCTATGAATATAATGAAGAGACTAAGAGTGATCTTCAGAATCTCCTGTACTATCCGATCAACAACAGAACCTTCTTTGGCTATGTGACAAGAGGCTGACTTTTTCATAGAAAGAGGAGCTGTAAATACAGATGTTTGCAGCTCCTCGTTGTCCTGTTTAAAAAAAAATTAAAAAAAGATTTGACAATCCTGCCGACCTGTGTTAGAATAATCAACGTTCCAAACAGAATATGTTTTATGCGGGTGTAGTTCAATGGTAGAACACCAGCCTTCCAAGCTGGATACGTGGGTTCGATTCCCATCACCCGCTTTTTTCTGTGTAGTCCGGAAAATCTAAACTTCCGGGCTTTTTTCTTTTATTCTTTTTTAAGTTTTGCGGTTTCTGAATTTAAATTCCGTTTAAGGAAAAAGGATATGATACGAACCATGGAAAAATGGATAGTGAAGGAGAAGTAAGATGGCAGAAGAAAAGAATAAGCGGAAAAAATGGCCTGTGGCCGTCGGCATTGCGGGCGTCGTTGTCGTTGCGGCGGCAGTCACCGATACCTGGGGCGGCGTGGCAGGTATGGCCTTAAGCCAGCTGGTTCTCACGATCCTGAATGCAGTATTCACGGATTATCATTTTGCCATTTCCTTAAGTGTGGGAGGCCTGGCCTTAGGCTTTTCCGTGGGAGTGGGCCTGATCTTTGGTATCTATCCGGCTAACAAGGCGGCCAAGTTAAAACCGATCAATGCATTGAGATACGAGTAAAAAAATACAGGACTCTGAGTGGAAAAAATCCATTTCAGGGTCCTGTTCGTTGTATACAAGAAGTTTTAGTCCCAGATGGGCAGTGTCAGGAGCTCTTTGGGCTCGGCGATCCGATAAGCCGGGGCGGGTGTGTTTCCGAAACCATAATCGGCCAGGATAAAAGGCACGTCCGCTTTCTGGCAGGCGTCGGCATCTCCCTGGGTGTCGCCCACATAGAAGACCTTTTTCAGATTATACTGTTTCATGAGGCGGCGGATCGTCACATCCTTCTGGCAGTTGGTATCTCCGTAGCAGAGATGGCCGGTGATGTAGGGCTTCAGCGGTGTGGTATCAAGAAGGGCTTCAATATAGCCTTTCTGGCAGTTACTCACAATGAAAAGGGGGCAGCGTGTGGATAATTCCTGAAAAGTCTCGAGGATCTGTGGATAAAGCGGCACCGGCTCCTGGTAGAGAAGCTGGTTCTCTTTCTGAAAGCAGATATCGCCAAGGCGCGGATGCTCGCTCATCGGGATTCCCTTGAAGATCTTAAGACAGATCTCATCCATGGGTTTTCCGAAAAGGGTTTTTAAGAGGTCGCCGGTGACATCGGCGGGCAGGTTTGTTTCTGTCTCCAGCACATAATTCCAGGCTTTGGCCACGAGGTCTGTGGAATCCCAGAGGGTTCCGTCTACGTCAAAAATCAGTCCGTCTAGCATGTGTGATTTCCTTTCTTTTTTATAGTAATTCCCGAAAAGGATTCCCGGGAAAATTTGTTCATAATCCTGTCCAGTGTATCATGGTTCCGGTACGCAGGCAAGCCCCGCTTTTTGTGTGCGGAGAAAACGGTTGTGATTGTGGTATTTGCAGGAGAATGGTATAATGGAGAGCAGAGACCAGAAGAACAGGAGAGCGGAACTATATGAGAAAAAGTACACAACCGGCCCGCCATAGAAACGGGGCCTGGCAGAGCAGTAATGAGATGGGAAGCATTCGGGATTACGGCACCCTTCCCACGGAGCATATCAGTCTGAAGGAGAGCACCTTCGGCCAGGCCGCGGAGCTGAAAATTCAGCTGGATCTGAACCCGGAGGAGATAACCAGTTATCGCCGTTTCATGAATGAAACGAAAAAAATCCTGTATACAGAGTTTGTATACAAAGAGACGCCGGTAAAAATCCTTGCGTTTGCTTCAAAAAAAGAGGATCTTCTTTATTATGAGATTACGGCGGAGAACACCTGCCTGAATCTGACGGCAAAGGTAAAACCGGCGGAGGAGAAGGCTTACCGGAATTATAATCTGGGCGGATTTTATTTTGAGGAGGAGCGAAAAGGAACCTTCCTGATCGGAAAGGGAGAGCTGAAAGCGGACGGTTTTCCGAAGGCGGACGAAAAAGGCCTTCATATTAAAAACGCGTCGAGAGTGGCCTTTCGCATCCATCTGGCTTCCAGCCGGAGAAAGGCTTCTGTCACTCCCCTTTGTCAGGCCATGGACATGCAGATGAGTATGAACCGGTATCTCGCAAAGACTGACGATATTTCCAGGGAAAAGCTGATCGAAATGCAGAAATAATTCTGTTTTCCGGGAAAAAGGAGACTGGTACAGTGAATATTAAGTAACCGCCATATTGACTTGTCTGATTTTTCATCTGCTGCGTTGTCGTCAATCGACGTAGC
>NZ_JAJEPR010000039.1:0-27825 GCF_020686945.1 Fusicatenibacter faecihominis
GTAACCCTGGTTCATCATATTGCCCTGCTGCGGGTAGCCCTGGTTCATCATATTACCCTGCTGCGGGTAGCCCTGGTTCATCATATTGCCCTGCTGCGGATAACCCTGGTTCATCATGTTACCCTGCTGCGGGTAGCCCTGGTTCATCATGTTACCCTGCTGCGGATAACCCTGATTCATCATGTTACCCTGCTGCGGATAACCCTGATTCATCATGTTACCCTGCTGCAGATAGCCCTGGTTCATCATGCTTCCCTGCTGCGGGTAGCCCTGGTTCATAGTATTGCCATATGTAGGTGCCGGTGCGCCCGTAAGAGCAGATACGATCTGGTTTCCAAGCTGCTCATACTGCATGATCTTGTTCCGTTCATGTCCTTCTACGGAGAAGGTGTTAAGCTGGAAATCCATATCATCAAACCATGGTGTATTGACAGACAGTTTTATCTTATAATCATAGGAGTAATGGTATCTCGGCGGAACGTAAGATCTGGATTCTCCGTTCTGATCCTGATATTCCTCTTCCTCACGCTCTTCTTTGATCTCCATCCGGCAGGATGTCACAGCAGACAATGGCACGATATCCGGATTTTCTTCTTCATTCAGCCGGCGTGCCACGGTAAACAATCCCTTGGTCTCATCAAGGAACACATGATATCTGTCTCCGGCAAATTCGCGTGTAGTATGGAAGTTTCGAACCGCATTTTTATTCTCTTCTCTGTAGTCCAGCTGTCTTTTGATCTCTTCTACAGTACTGTGACGTCTTTCCTCAAACCATGGAGAAAGCTTTGCTGCACAGTTTTTACAAAGATTACCGTCGTCCAGCTTCCGGTTTCCCAGAAGACCTATTTTATCACCGCAGATATCACAATTCTTTTTGTCAAATAATCCCATTTTCTAAATCCTCCTTTTGATACAAGGGAAGTCCCTTGTTTCCATTGTGAAAACACGGGACTTCCAGATTTGCGATTATTCCATGACTCTATCCAGATATACTTTGATTGTGAAATCAAAACCACCGAAATCATCTTCGCCATCTTCGGATTCTTCTGTAGCTGGAGCCTCGGTCTCTGTTTCCTCTTCCATCGGCAGACTGTCTGCTGTTGTGAAGCATAATTTTCCGTCTTCCAGAAGGTAGAAGCGCATGGTATCCGTACTGAACAGGTGATAATTCTCAGAATCCGTTTCTGTTTCTTCTTTCTGTGTTTCTGCATTGAATATCAGTGCATTTTCTTCCATGACACCTTTCAGCTCGGTTGTTGTCTCATTGCCCTCTTCGAGCAATACAAGAGTGGCGTTTCCGTCTGTAATGGACATTTTCATTTCTACGCCGGCAATCTCGCCTGTAGCAGGCATCTGCATTCCATAGAGATCGATCAGTGTACTGGTCCAGTCACCATTGAAATCTTCCAGTTTTGGTTCTGCTACCGGTTTTCCGGGTACATAAGGCACATACTCCTCTTTTTCCTGACTCAGTACCACGGACAGTCCGTCCATTTCTACAGATAAGGTTCCGTCAGAATACTCGCCTTCCACCGTTTGGTCATCGGCAGTGATCAGCACTTTATCACCATCTATCTTCCATTCCATGGCATCAACACCCGGTTCCTGTCCTTCCATGAGTTCGGAGATCTCGCCTTTTCCGTCTTCTGTAAAGTTGAATGTCATCTCCATTTTCATCATTCCGGGATGAAATGTATTTTCGCCGTCTAAGGACATGCTGTTTACATACCAGGTACCAACGATATCCTTGTCTTCCAGTGCATAGGCATTCATACCGATCAAACCTGCCATCATAACTCCCAATGCACCTGCTGTCCAGAATTTCATTTTCTTACTCATACTCAATTCTCCTTTCTTTTACGGTGAAGCATGATTGAATGTTATGTAAAAGGTATCTTTTATTGTTATTATACTGGAAGCATTTCTATTTGCACTGGCACTTTTGACAGTAATCGGTTTCTTTGTAAAGCGGACATTCGCAATCCACTTCGCTACTTGCTCATGAACGCAGTCGCTTCGCGATCTGTCAGTGGGAGCTTTCAACTCCCGCTGACAGAAGCATCCCCCTAACCCGCCGCTTAGTGCTCCGCGCACTTGAAGCGGGGGAATGCTTATCTGCGTTCAAAAAAATTTCAGCAGTTCTTCCGCAGGAAGCGGTCTGGAAAAGTAATATCCCTGGATCATATCGACTCTCCACCGGCTGAGCAGTTCGACTTCTTCTTTTGTCTCCACACCTTCCGCAACAATATGATAGTTCATTTTCTGAAAGGTCTCCACAACACTTTGATAGAACAGTGCCCTTTTCTCATCCTTACAGATATCAAAAAGCAGGGACCGGTCGAGCTTGATCGTGGAAAACGGAAGCTTCATGACCGTATTGAGATTGGCGTAGCCGGAACCGAAATCATCTAGGCAGAGACGGATCCCCGCGGCTGTAAATTCATCCACAACCATTCTCAGACTTGCATTATATTCCGTTGCCACAGTTTCTGTGATCTCAAACTGTATCCATTCATGAGGGATTTCATATTTGTCCATGATGCGGATGAAATGGCTGCTGCAGTCCGTTCTCATCAGATCCAGAGACGAGAGATTCACTTTCACGTTCAGAAGCTGTTCCATCAGTTTTCCATGCTCTTTTAAAAATCTGCAGACGCGGCAAAACTGCAGATCTGTGATCTGTTCAATCAAATGATTTTTTTCCGCGATCTGGATAAATACATCCGGTGCGATCCATCCGAGTTCCGGATGATGCAGACGGCTCAGGGCTTCCAGTGTGACAAAGCGTTTTTCCTGTGTGGAATATACCGGCTGGTAGTAAAGTTCAAACAAATCTTCTGCGATCGCCGTATGCAGATACTGTTCCACCCGTTTATTATAGAGAAAGCCATTCATGGTCTGGTGGTCGTCCTGTATCACTTCGGTCAGCCCGTTTTGCGGTGATAAGGATTCCAGATACTCGGCATATTCCAGGATGCGGCCGCTGTCTCCCAGTTTTTCTGCATGGAGGATACCGCTTATGATCGCAGGGATCGTGATACTTTTATTTTCTACATTCAGCTTTATGTTCACATCAAAGATCTTTTTCAGTTCGTCAAGATAATATTCATATTCCTTCAGGGAAGAGGTCAGGATCAAAAAACGTTTTCCCGTAATATGAAAAGCTTTTCTTCCGCATAATGCACCAAGCTTTCTGGCAGTCAGACGCAAGACAAAGTCACCGCCCTGGATCCCCGCAATTTTATTGATATGTTTCATCTGATAAAGATATACGGTAATGATGTGAAAAGATCTTCCGGCTGTTACCAGTTCATTCCCTTTTCTGGTCAGATAAAGATGATTGTACAGACCGGTAAGACTGTCCATGTTTGCATAGGGATTGTTGATGGTAATGAATAATGCAAGTATGCCGAGACTCACGCCGAAGCCTGTTGTCAAAAGGAAAGGGTTCAAAAGCTGAATGATCACTCCGCCACCGGATATCACAAGGATCTCCAGAAGCACTTTCACTCTTTGAAAACCAAGTTTCTTCCTCCAGATTATAATAAGAAACAAAGCAACTGCCAGATGAAGGATGGCACTGTAATACATCAGCAGGTACCACGGCCCTTTTACATACCCTCTTGACGGATCAAAACAGAAAAGCTTCCCGGTAAACGGATTGGTCAGTATCAGACCGATCAGTACCAGTGTCGGCAGACCGGATAACAGCATTTTCTTTGTGGAAACGAGTCTATTGTCATGCATGGACAGAATATAACAGAGGAACGTAAAAGGAAGCAATGCCTGCAACAGATAAAATACCGTTGTTATAAATACGGCTGCTATTCCAAAGCCGCTTTCCGACGAAGTAATACAGTAGGTACTGAAAAACTCTGCAATGACATCCAGGACGCCAAGAACAGCGAAGAAAAGAAATACCTGGTTATTCAGATCTTCTGCTCTTTTCTGTCCAAGAAAATACCACAGGATCAGCAGCAGTATAACGATCGCTGCGATCAGAAAATCAATATTATAGATCATAGTCTGCCTCCGCTGTCTCTTTTTTGTTGTAATGCTGCATCCTGTCTGCCTGCTGTTTCCAGTCACTGACGGAATTGAGGACTCCATCCGTTTTTCTCAGATAGCTGTATCCGAATTTCAGACGGACATGATATTTACCTGGGGCTTCGTTTTCCATTTCTGCTTTTATCAGCCGGATCCACTCGGATGGAAGCTTTTGAGGATCGCTCACAACAACTGCAAATTCATCACCATCGATCCGAAAGCACTCTGCCTGTTGTTCGGAAATCATATTCCCGGCTGTCTGGATGCTTCGTGCTGTCCGGATGACTGCCTCATCTCCCAGTTGCATGCCATATGTATCGTTGATCTCTTTCAAGCCTGCGATATCAATAAACAGAAGTAAAGCATTTTCCAGTAATAAAGAATCATCCTGGATTTTTTCCAGACATTTTTCAAAGGCTTTCCGGTTCTTCAGCCCTGTCATACGGTCTTCCAAAGACATTCTTTCGTAAACGGCCTGTTCCAGCCGGAACTGCGAGTCATTTGCCACCTTACAGAGCAGCCCCCAGAACAGGAATGCGATATAAAGAAGAATCCCAAACTGAAAAACCGTATCATACCAGTAAATAGAGAAGATCCAGTATAAAATGAGGGCAAGTACACCACTGATCCCCAGCACGGCAAATGCTTTCAGGCAGAGACTCAATTCCTGAGTCCCGGTCTTGCGGTATTCGTTCCAGAGAAGAAGGATCATGGAAGCAACCCCTGTAAACAATAAAAGATGTGTCAGAAACAGCATATGTATGAAAGGGATCTGAAACAGGAGATTCAAGATCCCCTGCAAAATCGTATTCCCATAAAGAAGGAACACCCATATCTGCGGGATCCACCGTACTTCGCTACGCACCGTGTTCTGCACAAACCGAAGCATCGGGATCGACATGAGCATAAAGGCATAAAAAGAGATCAGTGTTCCTGCGGCGCTCTGTCGTCCGTACATCTGGTAAAGTCCTGAGTCGAAAATACACCATAAACTGCACAGGATCAGAAAAAAGGCAACATTAAGAAAGCGCTTTTCCATCATCTGCCGATGCCTTGCGTACAGAAATACGATCACAGCTACGATTCCCATTCCCAGCATTCCAAGGACCATGAGGATTAAAAATATGGATGCCTGCAGATGATGTCTGGCAACGGAAGAAAAGCTTCCAAGGATGGGCGCCTCTACATAGAGCAGACTGTTTTCTTTTCCTTCAAAAATAAAGCATAACGGTTCTTCTCCCGTTTCATCCGGCAGGCAGATATCTGCCCACAGTTTCCCTTTCATCGGTCTGTTTTTTAGAAAGCCGCTATCACTGTAATGATAAAGAAGACGATCCCCCATATAGACTTCCAGATGATCCTGTATTCCTCTGGTAGACACGATCTTTCCCTCGTCTTTCGCAGACAGTGTGTCGTTATAAAGGACTGCTTTTCCATCTGCATCGGTCAGAACCTGGCATGGAAGCTCCAGGGCGATCTTTTCTCCATCCCGTATCTGATACCAGCCGCTGCCCAGTGAACGGACGGTGTGTCTTTCTGTTTCCGTTTCCGGCTGATAAAGGATTTTCACCAAAAGAAGCAGAAATATCAGTATAACGGTTATGCAGAACGCTTCGGCTCCTTTTTGTTTTCTGTTTTTATTCATAACTCTTTTTTCCTCTTTTCTTTTCGCTATTCGTTCCTTTTATAGTAAAATACAGATCAGAAACAAACATACACAAAGGGGGATTTTTCATGAATCAGATCGTTAACATTACCGGCGGAACCAAAGGAATCGGTTTTGCCGCTGCAAAAAAATTTCTTTCCTGCAGCGATAAAGTCATCATCCTTGGCCGTCATGAAAATGAAGCCTCTCTTGCGAAACTCAAAAAAGAAGGAGAGGTCACTTTCCTGAAAGCAGACGTCTCCGTTGCTGATGACTGCCGTAAGGTTATCTCCACCGCCATCGAAAAATATGGCAGTTGGCTCCATCGACGGGAAGCCGCCTTCACATGAAAGGCCGCATCATCCTGCCTGAGGAGATCGCAAACGCCATCTGGCTGATGTCCCTTCCGAAAGCCAGCGCCATCAACGGCACCACGGTTATGGCTGACGACGGTTATTCTTCCTTCAAAGGCGTGGATGGTTTCCAGGCAGAATAAACTTACATATCCTGCTGCTCTCTCCCCTTCTCCTGATACTCCGTCGGCGACACCCCAACCACCTTTCGGAAGATCCGCGAAAAGTAATAAGGGTCCTGATAGCCCAGGCGCTGGCCGATCTGGTAGATGTAGAGTTCGGTGGAGCGGAGGAGCTTACAGGCCTCCTTCATTTTCAGTTCCTGAAAAAAGTCCATGGGGGTGTGACCGGTGGCTTTCTGGAAAATCAGGTTCAGATAGCTCTTGGAGAGCTCAAACTCCTCGGAGAGCGCACCCAGGGAAAGATTTTCATCCAGGTGGCGGTACATATAGCGAACCACCGCCGTCACATGGCGGTTCTGCTCCGGCACGGAATCCTTTTTCTCCCGGTTGTAGGTTTCCGCTAGGATCAGGGAAAGTACCTGAGAAATATAGATAAAATTTCCCAGCGTATAGTTTCCCTCCAGCACCCGGAAAAGCAGCTCGAAAAGATACTGCATCCGCCCGGTGGCGTGCTGCGACTGAAAAGAAATCACCCGGCCCTCCTCCAGCGGAAAATGAACCGTATCCTCTCCCTTGAAATGGACCCAGAGAATACTCCAGGGATCCTCTTCCGAGGCATAATAACAATGACTCCTGTTCCGCGGAATACAGAACGCCTCCTCCCCACGAAGCGTATACGTCCTGTCCTCCACGGTAATCTGCCCGCTTCCATCCATACAGTACAGAAAAATATATTCCTCAATCCCCTCTTTCCGCTCCCGGTAATGATGGGCCGCACTCGGAAAAAAGCCCACATCTGTCAGATAAAGCCTCCGCACCAGCGGATGCCTCACATAATCCGAGAAAGCCTCCGTCGGCAGCACAATCATCCGCTCCCCCCGGAACCCATCCCTCTTTCGCTCTGTATCAGGCCTCTGTTCCTCCATCTTCCATTCCCCTCCCTTATTTTTATTCGAGCATACCACATCACTGGAATATTGTCCATCATTCTCCAAGATATCCCATTCCAATTTTCCCATTTTCCATATAAACTAAAGCCATAACTTACAAGACTCTTAGCTTATCCATCAACCAGCGGCGCGTCCTCATTTTTCAAAGAAAGGAATCATCCCTATGTCAACCGTAAAAATCTGGGAACAAGACACCATCATCCCCACCTATAAAGTCTACCCGCCCGAAAAAAATCCCCTCTTCATCGAAAAAAGAGCCTACCAGGGCAGTACCGGAAAAGTCTATCCCATGCCCGTAACCGAAAAAATTTCCGACACGAAAGAAGACGTCTCCTACCACGCCGTCTACCTGGAAAACGAATACCTGAAACTCATGATCCTTCCCGAACTGGGCGGCCGCATCCAGCGGGCCCTGGACAAAACGAACAACTACGATTTTGTCTATTATAATCATGTTATCAAACCAGCCCTGGTCGGCCTTGCAGGCCCCTGGATCTCCGGCGGCATCGAATTTAACTGGCCCCAGCACCATCGTCCCTCCACCTACGCGCCGGTGGATTATCTCCTGAAAGAGAATCCCGACGGCTCCTGCACCGTTCATTTGAGCGAGATCGACAAAATGTACGGCACCAAAGGTATGGCCTCCATCACTCTCTATCCCGGCAAAGCCTATATCGAGATCAAAGGCCGCCTCTATAATAATACCGACCTTCCCCAGACCTTCCTCTGGTGGGCAAACCCGGCGGTTCCCGTCAACGATCACACCTACTCCGTCTTCCCGCCGGACGTCAACGCTGTTATGGACCACGGAAAACGGGCAGTCTCCACCTTCCCCATCGCCACCGGGGAATACTATAAATACGACTATTCTGCCGGCGTGGACATTTCCCGCTATAAAAATGTGAAGGTTCCCACCTCCTACATGGCTGCTCATTCCGACTACGATTTCATCGGAAACTACGACGAGAACAGAGAGGCCGGCCTTCTCCATGTGGCAGATCATCACGTTTCCCCCGGTAAGAAACAGTGGACCTGGGGCAACGGTGATTTCGGCCGCACCTGGGACAAAAACCTCACCGACGAAGACGGCCCCTACATCGAGCTGATGACTGGCGTCTTCACGGACAACCAGCCGGATTTCTCCTGGCTGAAACCCCAGGAGGAAAAAACCTTCGTCCAGTATTTCATGCCCTACAAAGGCGTAGGCCGCGTGGGCAACGCCACGAAAAACGCCGCCCTCAGCCTCCGAAAAGAAGGAGACAAAGCCCTTCTCAAGGTATACGCCACCGGTGTTTACGAGAACGCTTCCATCAAAGTCACGCTGAAAGATACCGTCCTTTACGAAACCGAAACCTCCCTCTCCCCTGAAAACTGCTATGAGGTTTCCATTCCTCTTCCGGGAAAAACAGCCGCAGACCTCATCGCAGAGCCCGAGACAAAGGATCCCGGCCTTGACGGTCTCCCGGAAGGCCTGACCGTCACCGTTTCCAATGGCTCCGTTCTTCTGGTCTCCCATAAAATCGAAGCTCCGAAGCTTCAGCCCATCCCGGAACCAGCCAGCGTCATGAAAGTGCCGGAAAACATCCCCACCACCGAAGAGCTCTATCTCTCCGCCCTTCATCTGGAGCAGTACCGCCACGCGACCTATGAGCCTGCGGACTATTATCTCGAAGGCCTGCGCCGGGATCCCACAGACCTCCGGCTGAACAATGGCTACGGCCTTCTCCTCCTCCGAAGAGGTCACGCGAAGGAAGCCATCCCCTATTTCCAGAAAGCAATCGACAAACAGACCTTCCGCAACCCCAATCCCTACCACGGAGAGTGCTATTTCAACCTCGGACTGACCCTCACCGCGGAAGGAGAGGATGAAAAAGCCTTCGATGCCTTCTACAAAGCCACCTGGAGTGCCGAAACCCAGAGCCCTGCCTTCTACTGGCTGGCTGCTCTGAGCCTTCGGAAAGGCGACCTGGAAAATGCCCTGGATTTCGCCGAGAAATCCCTGGTCCGCAACTGGCACAATATGAAAGTCCGCACCCTCAAAGCCTCCATTCTCCGTCTGATGGGCCAGGACAACTCCGCCTTCCTCACGGAAAGCCTTGCCATTGATCCCCTTTACATGGGTCTTCTCTATGAAAAAGCATTACACGAAGATTCCATGGAAAACTTCCATACTGTCATGCGTGAGGAAGCCCACAATTACCTCGAGCTGACCCTGGATTATGGAAAAGCCGGTCTTTACGAAGACGCTGTCCGGATTCTGAAAGCTTCCGATGACCAGAATCCCCTGCTCTTCTATTACCAGGCCTATTTCCTGGAGAAAAACGGTCAGCCAGAAGAAGCCCTCTCCGCCATTACTCAGGCAGAAGCCCTTTCCCCGGACGGCTGCTTCCCCAATAAATTGGAAGAGATTGTGATTCTCGAAACGGCCATCCGCCTGGCCAAGACCGCTCCCATGGCCCATCTTTACCTTGGAAATCTGCTCTATGACAAAAAGCAGTATACGGAGGCCATTTTCCACTGGGAGACCACGGTAAAAGAAAAAGACACCATCTCCATGGCTTACCGGAACCTCTCGATCGCTTACTGCAACAAGGAACAGGATCTCTCTAAAGCCATGACTGCCATGAAAAACGCCCTGGCCCTGGATCCCGCCTATCCCCGCCTCTGGCTGGAATACGACCAGCTGGCCGCTAAGATGGCTCTTCCGGTGGAAGACCGCCTAAAAACCATGGAAAGCCATCCGAAAGTGACTGCTGGAAGAGATGATCTTTTCCTTCGCTATATCACACTTTTGAACTGCACCGGCCGCTATGAAGAAGCGCTCGATGCCCTTCAGACACGGAAATTCCATCCCTGGGAGGGCGGCGAAGGCAAGGTAAGCACCCAGTACCACCGGGCCCTTCTCTCTCTGGCTCGCAAAGCTCTGGAAGAGAAAAAGCCGGACAAGGCTCTGCTCCTTCTCACCGCCAGCCTTTCCTATCCGGACAACTTAGGCGAGGGCAAGCTTCCCAACGTCCCCGACAACGAGGCCTGGTATTACATGGGTCTGGCCTACGAGATGAAAAAAGATACAGAGAAAGCCCGGGAAGCTTTTGAGAAAGCCGCAGAGGGTTCCCAGCTCCCGGCTCCGGTGCTCTACTATAACGATCAGCCCTCCGATTACATTTATTATCAGGGACTGGCCCTTCTGGCCCTTGGAAAGGAAGCTGCTGCCAGAAAATCCTTCCATCAGCTGATCCTCTATGGAGAAAAACACATCTTCGACAAAGCCGCCTACGACTTTTTCGCCGTCTCCCTCCCGGAGATCGAGGTTTATCAGGATGATATCCAACTCCGAAACGATCAGTATTGCAACTATCTCCGTGCCCTGGGCGCTCTCGGCCTTCAGGACAAAGAAAAAGCCGGCCTGCTTCTTGAGGAAATCCTTAAGAAACAGCCCGACTATCTGGAAGCTATCCTCCTGATGAAACGTCTGTAAAATCAAACTTCCCCGCTTTCGCTGTCAGGCAGAAAGCGGGGAAGTTTCCTAATAACAGTCTGACTCCCAAACGGGCATCTATCTATTCAGCTTCCCACCAGAAACTCTCTGGTATTCTTCATCACATCTCTGAGGATCTCAAGATTCCTCTCCGTATCCCCGCACTCTAGTGAATGGTTGCAGTCATCATACACATGCAGCGGCAGGCGATTTTTCCGGGCCAGCTGAATGATCTCTCCCGTAGTGCTCCAGGGATCCGCTGTTCCGATAAAGGCAAGCCCCTTCTCCGGTGCAAAGGAAAACGTCTCAGCCAGCGGCGTATACAGGACCTGTCTCACACCAACCAGCCCGTGTTTCTTCACATAAGAAGCTGCAATGATCGTCCCGATGCTCTTTGAGACAAACAGAATGTCATCGTAAACCGACCAGTCTATCTCTTCCAGTTCCTTTTCGGCCTGTTGAAACAAGGTCTCGTAAGCTTCCCTCATCTTCGCCTGATCGCCGCGGATGTTTTTGCCTTCGTATGTATAACTGATGTTTCTGCATTCCTGATAACCCAGTTCCCGGGCAAGGCTTCGGCTGTAATAAAGAAGCGGCTTGTCGCAGTGGTAGCCGATGCCGGGAAAATAGATGGCAAGTTTTGACATGAGTTTTCACCGTTCCTTTCTCTTTATCAGACAACGCTTCTTGTAAAAGGAAATTCCGTAACACAGCACCTCATCATAATAATCCTCAAATTCTTCCGCATATTTTCTGGCATCAATCTGCCGGATTGCTTTCTCACAGTCCGGCTCCATCTGATTTAAGGTTCTGGAGTATTTTGCTTCAAAGACGGCTACCCTGCCATTTCGCGAATCGAAGACGATCACATCGCTTCGTCCTTCCCCATGTTCCTTATTGGATTCCACCATATATCCAGCTCCTGCAAAAATTCCTGCCAGAAAAGCATGGTAAAAATCCTCTCTATAATCATGATAACTTATCGTCATACGAAGCAGCTGATTCATCTCTTTGCCGGCTTTCTCACAGTCTCCTGTCCAGACTGCCTCAAACAGTGCTTTTCTGTCCCAACTTTTTGCACTGTCATCAAACCAGACCTTTACCGTTGTCTCGAAAATTTCCCGTATTTCTGCATTTGGAATCGTTAAAGCATACATCCCATCTGACAGCCTTTCTGTCAGTTCTTTCTCCCGGACCATTGTCAGATATCCGGTCAGGTATAAAACACTCCAGAGATTTTCTTCCGAGGAATGTAAATAATCATAGGTCAGGTCATCTTCAATCTTCTGCACAATATAGCCGCCAGACAACAGAATTTCCAGTTTTCTGGTGATATTACTGCCTGCATAGTCAATAAAAGAGCGGATTACTGCATTATCACTGGTATTTTTCCAATAGCCCTTCGGCCTGGCCGCCGGATCATATTGAAGATCCCGAAGATAATTCATCACATCCCAGGGACAGTAAACATCAAACTCTCCAAAATGATATCCATCATACCAGTTTTTGATATTCTCTGCCTGCTCCGGTATGGCTGCTGCCATAAGAAGTTTCTCCACATCTTCCTGCGTGAATCCATAGTATTCATTCAGGCGCGAAGATGCGATCGTATCTGAGACAAAATTATTAGTTCCTGTAAAAATGCTTTCTTTCGCGATTTTCAGACAACCAGTCACCACTGCAAACTTTAACGCTGTATTATCTTTCAATGCTGTACCCAGAATCGCCCGGATTACTTCCAGCATTTCCGCATAATAGCCATTGCTGCTTGCCTTCGCAACCGGAACATCGTACTCATCCAGAAGCAAAACCACAGGCTTTTCATAACAGGCCTGCATCATTTTCATAATCGTAAGAATGGAGCCCTTGATATCTGTCAGAGACGCCGCTCTGCTTTTCAGACGTGCAAAAACTGCCTTATAATCACTATTTACCTTCTCGCTTTCTGCAAGATAAGATTGCTCGATACAAAACTGAGCAATGGTAAACCCAAGAAAATCCAGCGCATTTTCAAAAGAAGTTCCATCCACATCTTTAAAAGATAAAAATAACACCGGATACTGATTCATCCATTTCTCACAAAGTTCTTCATGCTCCAGAATTTCCAGACCTTCAAACAGACTTCCGCTGTCTTTCCGAATATCCAGAAAGCTGGCAAGCATACTCATCCCTAACGTCTTTCCGAACCGCCTCGGTCGGGTGATCAGCGTCACCTCCGCCGGTTCCGGCTCCAGAAGACTGCAGATAAGTTCCGTTTTATCAATATAATAATAACCGTTTTCACGGATTTTGGTGAAATCAGAGATTCCTACGGGGATTTTAAGATCGTTCATATAACAGCCCCTTTACATTTCAGTTTGACAAATTGACTTTTTATTTATCATAGCATTTTTGTAGGGGAAATTCTATACATTCTATGAAATTGCATGAAAAAAGCTCATCAGCGTACCATAGCCAATGAGCCAAAATGTTATTTTTCTTTTTGTTCTTCCACGATAACTTTGCATCGCTTTTTATAAAAAGCCACGCCATAAAACAGCAGGTCATGCCGACCGTCATTTTTCAGGTATTCCTCATACCTTCGATCTTTCATCTGTGCAATTGCTTTTTCACAGGCTTTATCCAGACCAGCTGCTTTCCTCGAATACTTGAGTTCAAAAATAATTCCGCTATCCGGATTTTCTGTTTCCACAACAATATCAGCAAACCCTTCTCCAGCTTCTACGTTTGATTTCACCAGCCAGTCAGAATTTCCAGCCAAAAGGTCAACCAAAAAGGTATGATAGGAGTTCTCTTTTTCTGTTTCCGGCGCTTTTGTATCAAAAACACTGATGGAATTACTAAGTGTCCGATTCAGATATTTTTCTATCGACTCCGTATTTCCTTCTTCAACCGCAGTCCAGAAAGCTGTCAGCTGCCCTGTATTACTCAGAACCGTATGGCTGAACCATTCCTGTATTTGAAGCTTATACACTTCTCTGACTTCTTTATTGGGGATAACCAGCTTATATGCTCCAAGTTCTGTTCTTCCGGTCTGGGTCAGATATCCCGTTGTAAACAAAACACTCCATAAGTTGTCAATGTGATTGTCGATCTCATCATAAGTAAGCTCCATCCGGACAGATTTTTCGATAGCCTCACCTGCAATCAGGCCTTCGATTTCATCCCGCGTCGTTTTGTTTGCTTTATCAATGAAGCGTTTCACAAGCTCATTGCCGCTGGTATTCAGCCAGTAAGACTGCGGCTGTGCTCCCGGCTCACCACAAAGTCTGTCCACATGGTTAATGACATCCCAGGGACAATAGATATCCGCATCACCAAAACGATAACCATCATACCATTCTTTCACTTCTTCCAGATGGTCTTCCAAATGATAGGTTTTCAAAAGCTCCCTGACGTCCTTTTCCGTAAATCCAAACTGCTCATCAAAACGGGAATCTGTGATGGAAAGAACCTTAAAATTATTCAGCCCCGTAAAAATACTTTCTTTGGAAACGCGCAGACATCCGGTTAAAACAGCAAACTGTAAAAAACTGTTTGTTTTCAAAGCCTCGCCAAATAATGCACGGATCAAAGCTGTCATTTCTCTGTAATAACCATGCTGATAAGCCTTATCCAGAGGCACATCATACTCATCGATCAGAATGATCGTTTTCTGTCCATAATGCCGAAACAGCAATTCCGATAAAGTCTGTAAACCGGCTTCAAGACTGTCTTCATCCATCGAATATTTTCCATTGTACAACTGGGTCAGGGCACGATACCTTTCTTTTTCATTGTCTGTCAGTTTATCGCTGTCCTTCAGAAAATCAAACCGTTCTGCCTCCAGAGCAAGCAGTCTGACGAGCTTAGCCTTTGCTTTTTCAAATGTAAGTCCGTCCACGCCCTTCAATGAAAGAAATATAACCGGAAATTTTCCCAGATACTCTTCACAAAGCTGTTTGTTCTGTGAAATATAAAGGCCATCAAACAGCGTCCTGTCTGTTCCGATCTCGAAAAAGTAGCGGAGCATACTCATATTCAAAGTCTTCCCAAAGCGCCGGGGCCTGGTAAAGAGATTCACCTTTCCCCAGTTTTCGAGAAGCTGTTCGATCAGCTTCGTTTTATCAACATAATAAAAACCAAGTCGGCGGATTTCCTGAAAATCTTCTATACCGACAGGTAATTTCAATGATACCGCCATATAAGCCACTTCCTTCTGCTTCTGATTTGGCAAACATAGCAGAAAGCGAAGATTTTTTACTCTTTGTCGGTCTTCTTAAGATCCTGCTCAGCCATCTTCTCCAGAATTTCTCTGGCTGTGACTGCCTCCACGTCCGTAGCTTTTCCGTCCTTGTCTCTCACGATATGAAGGTAAACGCGGTCGGCTTTGGAACCGCCGTCAGACCAGGTGGAAATGGAACCGTCATCATCCAGAATGACATTGACATTGTCTCCTTTCCAGGTATAAACGCCATATTTACACTGGATTCCCAGTTTTTCGTATTCAGCGACGCGCTTCTGCTCCGCCTTAAAAAACTCCTCTTCATCCATGGTGCCTTCCGAGTCTCCGGTGACATAGGTGGACTCGCTCACGGCATAGGCATCCAATGTCCCGTCATCAACAGCCTCCCCCTCTTCCCAGTCATAGAGGTCGCTGGCTTCTGTCTTAATCTCCTCATCCTCCTCTGTGGTCGTCTCCACCTTTCCGTCGTATACGGTGATATATTTTGTATTTCCGTCCTCATCCTCCACCGCATAAGTCTTTGCCTCCGCTCCCAGAGAGAAAGCTGCCAGGGTTCCCATTGCCACCAATACTGCTAATCTTTTCTTCATAAAAAATCACGCTCCTGTTTTTATTTTTTCCAGAAATGTTTTTCTCATTTCTGTTGTCCCTATCTTAGCGCGTCTTTATGGGAGTTTCAGGGAGCCTTTGTGTGGATTCTGTGTGATTTTCTTTCAATCGGAACCAGAAACGGACGCCTCCGGCCGTGTTTTCCGCCCCGTAGGCCGCCCCGTGGGCATCCAGAATCATCCGGACAATGTAGAGCCCCAGGCCGCTTCCTCCGGATTTCCTGTTTCGGGAATCTTCCACCCGGTAAAAAGCTTCAAAAAGCTTCGGCAGGGCTTCCTCCGGAATGGACGTCCCTTCATTTTCCAGCGAAAAGCCGTTTTCCTGAAAGCAGACCGTCAGCTTCGCCCCTTTCGGAGAATAGCGGATCGCATTGGTGAGAAAGTTCCGGAAGACTTTTTTCATCCCTTCGGAATCCGCCAGCGCATAGGCATGCTCCGGAATCTCCCCGGTAAGCTCCATCTCTTTTTCCTCCAGAAGCTCCCAGACCTCCGCCATCTCCTGCCGGAAAAGCTCCGCCAGATCCGTTTTCTTTCTCTCTGTTTTCCAGGTTCCGGTTCCCATGCGGGAAATCGTCAGGATTTCTTTTACCATGGTCTCCAGGGTTTCCGTCACCTCATAGGACCGCTGAAGATACCGCTCATGGTCCCGGTACTCCCCCACGCCCTCCAGCATGCCGCCGAGATGGCCTTTGAGGATCGTCACCGGCGTTTTCAGCTCATGAGAGGCCGCCGCGAAAAAGAGCTTCAATTCTTCATTAGCGGAACGAAGATCCGAGAGCGCGGTGGAAAGGCTGTCGGAAAGCTCGTTTAGATTCTTTGCCAGAACGCCGATCTCGTCTTTTCTCTTTTCCTCACAGTGTTCGCCAAAATCCAGAGCCGCCATCTTTCTTGACACCCGGCTCAGACGAAGAATCGGCCGTACCAGATACCAGGAAGCCAGAATGGCACAGAAAAAGGCGATGAGAAGAGTGATACCCAACACCATCGGAAAAATCCTTTTGACGATGGCTGCCGCCTGACTTACCGCCTCCATATCTCCCACTACCAGGAGCGTGTAAGCTTTTCCGCCCACCGTAACCTTATAGCTTTTCACAGCAGAAGGATAGCTGGTGCTGAGAGTAAAATACCCCGCATCTGAAACCGTAACTCCGTAAGTGTCATCCCCCAGCTCCTCCGCAGCCTCGTCGCTGACGGCAATTCCGCTGAAGGTCACAAGCCCGTCTTCTTCCACAACCATACTTTCTTCACTTCCTGTACTCACCGTGTCTGCGACTTCCGTCTCGACCTCGGGAAAAACCTGATTTCCTTCCTTATCCAGCACTGTCACGGAAGCCTGATTGTTCCGCTCGAAAAACTCCAGGAAATTTTCCGCTTCCTCAATGGAAGCATAGGATTCCAGCTCCGTCTTCAGAGATTCCGAGACCGATGCCAGGTCTTTTTCCAGAGAATTTCGATAGGTTTTGGGCAGAAAAACGGCCACCGAAGCATAGGTGATCCCGCTGATGGCCAGCAAAAGAAACAACGTCAGAATAAAAATTTTCAGCGTCAGACTACTTCTTAATCTTTTCAAGCCGGTATCCCACTCCTCTCACAGTCTCAATGAGCTGATTTCCCAGTTTTTTCCGAAGGTTCTTGATGTGGGTGTCCACGATCCGCTCGTCCCCGAAATAGTCCTCACCCCAGACCTGATCCAGAAGATTCTGCCGGGTAAAAACCCTGCCGGGGTTCTTGAGAAACAGCCGGAGAAGATCAAATTCTTTCTGGGTGAGCTCCACTTCCTGCCCTTCGTTAAAAAGATGATGACCTTCCTCATCTAACTTCAACCCACCGTAAACCAGGTCTTTTTTCTGCTCAGTCCTGCCCGTACGGCGAAGGACCGCAGCAATCTTACAGAGCAGCACCGGCATGTCAAAAGGCTTCGGAATGTAGTCGTCCGCCTGGAGATGAAAGCCTCGTACCTGATCCTCCACGCTGTCCTTGGCTGTCACCATGAGCACCGGAACCAGAGATTCTTTCCGGATCAGCTCCAGCACCGCAAAGCCATCCACCTTCGGAAGCATCACATCCAGAAGGACGAGGTCCGGCCCCCAACTCTGAAAAGCCGCCAGACCTTCCACGCCGTCCTCCGCCAGACGCACCTCATAGCCTTCCGCCATCAGATAGTTTTTCAATACCTCCTGAATATCCGCATCATCCTCTACCACCAGAATCTTTTCCATAAGTTCTCCTTTTATTACGCTATTGGCTTCCAGTCTATCACATCTTTATGTGATTTTCATGGAGAATCACATAGAAAAAACCTGCTGCCAGGCTTTTTTCCTGACAACAGGCTTTTCGTCGTATCAGTAGAGCTGATAGCCGTTGGGATCCAGTGCACGCTCGTATCCATCCAGCAGTGTGATGTTTGCCAGCTCGTATTTGTTGAACACATCGGAAGAAAAATCTTCTGGAAGAATCCTTCCATAATACCAGGGCTTGGAATAGAAGTAATCGTTCAGCTCCTGGGAATCAAAGATCCGGCCTCTTCTGGCATAAATCTCATTTTTCGCATAGCAGACCACCTGCAGAGACAAACCTTTGACTTCTTCATCTGTCAGATACCGGGTGTCGCTGTCGTAGAAAATGAAATCATTTTCCAGCCGATCATCGTCATAATAATAATCTGAAATTCCAACGGCATAAATGTCATAGCCCGGCTGATCCAGCACATAACCCGCTCCGCCGGTCAGAGCATTTTCCGCGTCCGTCAGAAACTTGATGTTGGTATTTTCATAGGTATTAAACACCGCAGAATTGAAATCTGCCGGAGCGATGCTTCCGTAATACCAGGTTTTTGTGGCGAAATAATCCGTCAGCTCCCGGGAGCGGAAGGTCCGTCCATGGCGGGCATAGATCTCATTTTTTCCATAGCAGAGCTCCTGGGCACTCATGCCGGAAATATCCGCATTGGAGAGATATCTAGCATCGCTGTCCGGAAATACATAGTAATCGTTCTGCACCTCATAGGAAATGTTACCGTAAATATACTGATAAACCGCTGAAAAATCATAGCCCGGCTGATCCAGCACATAACCGCCGCTTCTAAGAGCGCTCTCCCGGTCAGAAAGGAGTTTGATATTGGCCGTCTCGTAGACGTTGAGAACAGAAGAAGAAAATTCAGAGGGACTGATGCAGCCGTAATACCAGAGCTGCTCTTCAAAGTAATTAGTCAGCTCCTGGGACTGGAACATCCGTCCATGGCGGGCATAGATTTCGTTTTTCGCATAGCAGACCACCTGCAGAGGCATATCCTGAATATCCGCTGAACTCAGATACTCGATATCCACATCGGGGATGATAAACTCATAAGCCTTTGCATCGGCCTCCGCTCCCATGGCCCCGAAAGTACCGCTCAAAATCATGCTGAGAACAAACAGGCAGACTACCTGCCACATCTTTTTCCTGTCTTTTTTCATATAAAATCCTCCTTTCCATGGATTTTATGACCGGACCACATCGGAAAAAAACAGGTAGGTTCTCTCCGAAATTCCCCGGATCACACTCTGAGCGCTTCCGTTATCTGCGATGTCATTTGAAAGCACGCAGAGAATATAAGGGTATCTTCCATTCATAATGATGGCTACATCATTTTCAATACTTCCAAGACCGTAACCCGACGGCATTTCTCCGGTCTTATTGGCGGTTTCCACACCGTTTGGAAGACCTGCGGGAATCTTTCCCTTTACGGTCTGTCCTTCCAGGAGCTCCAGCATTTTTCCGGAAGCCTCCACATTGAGAAGAGTGCCGTTATAAAGGCCGGAAAGGAAGGCAGCGCAGTCCGCCGCAGAGGTATAATTGTCATCTGTGGGATTTTCCGCCAGAAAACGTCTGCCAAGATGAGTGGCCGTAAAGTCATGTTCCTTACAGAACTCGTTCACCACAGCGGCTCCCGCCTCAAAATCTCCCTGGCCCAGCCGGGTCACAAGCTCGTTGGCGGCGTTATTATCACTGACCGCAATCATCGCTGTCAGAAGATCTTTCAGTTCCCCGTCATAAGCTTCTCCCATGGGAATCAGCTCCTTGCCGCATTCCGCCGCGTAGACGCCCCGCTCATAAACCGCTCCCATGATAAAAATCTTAATCACGCTGGCCGACTGCATGGAATCCTCCGCCTGAAGCTCCATCGTGGAACCACTGTTAAGATCCATAACTTCCACCGCCCAGTGCTCTCCTGCCTCCGTCAGCTCGTCGAGCCAGAGCTGATTCACCTCCTGTTGCAGAGAGGTAAAATCCAGACCCTTTTCGGCCGACTCCAGCTTCGCCTCGCTCCGCACGGTCTCACTGAGGTAGAGATCCAGTCCGTCCGCGATGCCCTGAACCATGTCGTTTTCGTTCTCCTCAGATGTCATGTAGAGATCGTCACTCTCATTGCTCATGTACCCCATCTCCAGGATCGTCACCGGAATCTCGCTGAAATTGATCCCCGTCATATCGTCCGCATAAATAACGCCGTCGTTGGAAAGCCCTGTCCGTTCACAGTATGAATCCAGCACGCACTGGGAAAGCCGTACGCTCTCTGCCGAGAGATTTCCCACATAGGGATTCTGCTCGGAGGGCGCCATGGCAAGAGCCCCAGACACGGAGCCGTCGTCGCTGCCATTGGCGTGAATCCGGATGCAGGCTTCCGCTCCTGAATCATTGGCCAGTTGCGCCCGTTCCTGATTGCTGATGGCCGTATCGTTGTCCTCCCGCGTCATGACCACCTCGTAACCCCGGCTGATCAGCTCGCTTTTCAGTGCCAGGGCGATGCGGAGATTCAGCTCATACTCCGGCACCCCGGAAAAACGTCCCTCCGTTCCTGTGGTGGCTTTGGCCTTCGTTTCCGATGAACCGGGAGCCATCGCCTCCTGAGCGCTCATATCCACCCAGCTTCCCTGATGCCCCGGATCAATGGCAATCTTTCGTTTTCCGGCAGCCTCCGCCTGGCCTGCCAAAAGAAAAAACGCAAAGAAACAGACTGCCGCCGTTACCCATTTTTTCATACACCGTTCTCCTTCCGCTCCTTAAATATCCGGCCTATGAAAAAAAGCCATGATATTCTTCTTCATGGCTTTATTATAACTTACTTTCCGCCGCTTCACAATCTATTTTTCGCCGACTCTACATTACTTTTGAAGCGCTGATCCAGATCCTTCATAATAAAATGATACATCACAAGAAGCAGGGCGGAAGCCAGGATCCAGGCCACAGGACTGGCCATACAGGTACCGAAATAACTGCGGTAATGAGCGGCCACGAGGGCTGTGGCTCCACGGCCCACAAGCTCAGCCACGCCTGCCATCATCGGAAGGAGACCGTAGCCCATTCCCTGGATACCGTTCCGATAAATATTCACAATTGCGAGGGGAATCATAAAGATACCGATGCAACGAAGATAAATCTCCACGTTTCCAATGACTTCCTCCACATTCTCAGAGAGGAAAAGATAGGTCAGATATTTTCCGGCAAAAATAAAGAAAATGCCGGCCCCGATCCCGTACAGAAAGCCCTGCATATCCGCCGCCCGGAAGCCTTTCCGGATCCGGTCCGGTCTGCCCGCGCCCATATTCTGGGCACAGTAGGTAGCCATCGTCACACCCTGGGCCACAAAGGCCTGGGTCAGAAGGTTCTCGATCTTGTTGGCCGCGGTAAAGGCCGCCACCGCGATCGAGCCGAGCATATTCAGGGCAGACTGTACCATCATCGTACCAATGGCCGTGATGGAATACTGAAGCGCCATCGGAAAACCGACCTTCAGCTGCTGAATGGAAAGATTCTTCTCAAGACGGAACTCTCCTTTTTCCATATGAAGAACCGGAACTTTCTTAATGATAAAAATCAGACAGAGAAAACCGGAAACTCCCTGAGAAATTACGGTCGCATAAGCAGCCCCTGCCACTCCCATATGGAAATAAATGATCAGCACCAGATCCAGCACAATGTTCAATCCTGCCGACAGAAGCAGAAAATAAAGAGGTGTCTTACTGTTTCCAAGTGCTCTTAAGATACTGGACAGAAGATTGTAAAGCACCTGCGTGAAGATACCGCCGCAAATGATCATAATATATGTATAGGCATCATCAAAAATATCCTCCGGCGTGTTCATAAAAGTCAAAAGCCAACGCATGCCAAGCATACTGACCAACGTCATGGCTACTGCTACGATAAAGGACAGAATTGCTGCATTTCCTACCGTTTTCCGCATGCTCCCCATATCTCCGGCTCCGAATTTCTGTGCTGTCAGTACAGTAAAACCAGCCGTCAGTCCCAGAAGAAAGCCTAAGATCAGGAAGTTGATCGTTCCGGTGGCACCTACCGCTGCCAACGCCTTTGTTCCCACAAATTTTCCCACAATAACGGTGTCTGCCATGGAATAGACCTGCTGGAACACATTTCCGATAAAGACCGGAATCGTGAAATTCAGAATTATCTTCTGCGGATCTCCCACAGTCATGTCTTTCTCTGCTGCCATTTTTTCATTCCTTTCACCTAGCTGTTTTGATCTTCCTTCTAAAGCATCCGCAAGGTTTCTTTGTTCCCCACTTTAGCAATTCACCGCAGATTATATAAAAAAAAGAACCTTTATGCAATTCTCAATTTCAACAAAAAAACTTCTGATTTTCCAGAAGTTTTTCTATCGGATATCACAATCCAAAAAGCTGTACCAGGAAAACTGCGGCAGAAGCACCTACAGCCACCTTTAAAATTCCCTGATCAAAATAGGCCAGTCCCACGGCCATCACAGTTCCCGCGCAGGCGCTGGGCAGCGTCCCTGTGGCGGAAAAAATGGCCGGAAAGGTCATGGCCGCCAGCACAGAGTAGGGCACATAGCTTAAAAAAGACTGAATAAAACGGTTTTTGATCTTTTTCCGGAAGATTGCCATGGGAAGCATCCGGATAAGGTAAGTCACCACAGCCATCACCAGAATACTGGTTAAAATATAACGGTTACTCATTGGCTTCCTCCTCTTCTACCGGGAACAGCAGTGCTGCAACGGCACTTACCACAATCGTGATGATGATAATTCCCCAGCCGCCGGAGAGACCGGAAAATACCGGAAAATATGCAAAGCAACAGCTCAAAAGAACGGCAAAAAGTACGGTAAAAAGTACCGGTTTCTTCTTTCTCGCAGGCGGCACAATGATGGCGATAAACATGCCGTAAAGGGCGATGTTAAGGGCATTGGCGAGAATCGTCGGAAGAAAGGAAGTGAGGATTCCTCCAGCCAGTGTTCCCCCGCTCCAGCCGATCACCGGCGTCAGGATCAGACCGGCCATATAAGAAGCGGTAAGTTTTCCTTCCGCCTGCATGGAAACGGCAAAGATCTCATCGGTGATTCCAAAGGACACCAGAAGCCGCTGAATCCAGGTCATTTTCTTATCTGTCTTCTGGGACATGGCAAGGGACATGAGAAAATAGCGGATATTGATAACCACTGTGGTGACGGCGATCTCCAGATAACTGCCTCCGGCCAGCATCAGGCTCGAACCTGCAAACTGACCGGCGCTGGTTAAGTTGGTGAGGGAGATCAGTACGGCTGCCCAGGCCGGCATCCCGGACAGCACCACAGACATTCCATAAGCAAAAGATACCGGAAAATAACCGAGACAGATGGGTAAACCATCCTTCAGTCCCTGTTGAAATTTCTGTCTGTCCATATCATTCCATGGGATATCTCAATCCCCACTCCTTTCGGATGGTATCCATAATCTCCATCATACGGATACTCTCTTTATGCGGCATCTCAGGACATTCACTCCTGCCTTCTTCAATGGCCTTTTTACATGCTTCCACTTCATACTCATAGCCACTGATCTGAGGCGGAACCGGGTATTCTTTCACCAACTGATAATTGGTATCATATACTTTGAAGCCCTGACAATTATTGATATTTTCCACTTCTATGTATCCCCGGTCACCATAGATCATTCCTCTCCGGTCGGAAAGCACCAGCATAGAGCTGTGAAGGATCGCAGTTGCCCCATCCTCAAATGTGAGTGTGATACTGTTGGAGCTGTCTACACCATATTCATTCATTGTCGCATCAGAGGAGATTTTTACCACCGGTGTCTGATCGATCATACAGGCGAAATTCAGCGGATAAACACCTACATCAAGAAGAGCTCCACCTGCCAGTTCCGGTTTTTTCAAGCGCTCGACACCGCTGATAAGATAGCAGAGATTTGCCGTCAGAGAATGTACTTTTCCAATCACACCACTGTTTACTACTTCATTCAAAGTCTTCTGAATAGGGATATAACGGGTCCAGATAGCCTCTGTCAGGAGCAGATTTTTTTCTTCTGCCATCTGAAACAGTTCTCTTGCCTGATTTGCATTTACAGTAAATGCCTTCTCACAAAGCACATGCTTTCCATGCTCCAGAAGAAGCTTTACATGGGGATAATGATGTGAATGAGGCGTTGCTACATAGACCAGATCAACTTCCGGGTCGGCTGCCAGTTCCTCATAAGAACCATAAGCTTTTGAAATTCCGAACTCAGCTGCAAATTTCTCCGCATTTTCCAAAGTTCGGGATCCCACCGCATAAAGTTCTACATCTTTCATTTCTTTTACTGTATTGGCCATCGTATGGGCAATACCTCCAGATCCAAGAATTCCCATTTTCATCGTTTCCATAATCATCCTCCTTGATTTTTTAGTAAAGCGACATTCGTAATTCGCTTTCGCCATTTGCTCATGAACGCAGCCGCTCCGCATACTTGAAGCGGTGGAATGCTTGATTATGCGTTCAAAAACACCCCGGCATATCCTGCTTTTTCCCTGGATACGCCGGGGTGTTTTCTGCCTTTTGAGACATCAGATTTGAAGCAAACAGTCTTTCTTGATTCTGTCGCTTATAAGGTATTCGGACTCTCTTTTCCTTCTATGAAAGTGATCACATTCTCCAGTGTCGTATGGCTGATAGCCTCCAGTGCCTCTTTTGTGAAAAAGCCCTGATGAGAAGTTACCATGACATTCGGGAAGGAAAGCAGTCTTGCCATGGTAGAACGGTCGAGGATCTGATCGGACATATCTTCATAGACAAAACCTGTCTCTTCTTCATAGACGTCCAAACCTACCGCAAAGAATTTTCCATCACGGATTCCCTGTATCAGATCGTCTGTCTTGATCAGACCGCCTCGTGATGTGTTAACCAAGATCACACCGTCTTTCATTTTTGCAATGCTGTCCAGATTGATCATATGATGATTCTCTTCCGTCATAGGGCAGTGAAGAGAGATCAGGTCGGCTTCATGAAGAAGCGTATCAAAATCTACATACTCTGCAAAATCCAGAGACGGGTTATGATAAACATCCGTAGCCAATACTTTCATTCCAAAACCATGGCAGATCCGGGCCATAGCAGCACCGATCCGTCCGGTTCCCACAATGCCGGCCGTTTTATGGAAAAGGTTGACTCCCAGCAGACCACTCAGGCTGAAGTCATTTTCACGCCCCCGGATATATGCTTTGTGTGTATGGCGATTAGCTGTCAGAGCCAGGGCCATGGCATGCTCAGCAACTGCTTCCGGTGAATAGCTGGGCACACGCATTACTGTTATACCCCTTTTTTTCGCCTCGTCTACGTCCACATTGTTATAACCTGCACAACGCATGAGAATCAGCTTTACTCCCATTTCATGGAGAATATCCACCGTTTCCTTACCAAGATCCATATTTACAAAAGCACACACGGCATCATATCCATGAGCAAGTTCAGCAGTCTCGGGTGTCAGGTTCGGCTCAATATAATGGATATCTATATCCTTATATTTTTCTTCTTTGAGTCCTTTATCAAAGAACTCACGGTCATAATTTTTTGTGCCAAAAAATAAAATCTTCATAATAAAACTCCTCCTTTAGGATTAGTTTCAAGCTTACCGGAAGTAATTATACACGAAAATAAAATATCTGGCAAGACTTCTCTATTCTTGACCTATTTTCTCATCACAAAATTTGCACGCATGAATACAGGCAGCAAAAAACAGTCTGCCTTGACGAAAATCATTTCCATCAAAACAAACTGTTCTTCCGCTTTCCTCTAATTATATGATGTTGAAGTCAAAAGATCTTCTTTATGGACAAGCTTATAAAACAGGCAGACCGCCAATATTGCAGTAAGAAAATCAGAAATAGCCTGTGCCATCAAGACCCCCCTATAACCAAATACGCTTGAAGCAAGCATAATCACAACGGCAAATACTACTCCCTGTCTGCTGACCGATAAAAGAAATGCACCACCGGCTTTTCCCTCTGACTGAAATGTACAGGTCGTCACCAGTATAATCGCTATAAATACCATTCCAAACAACTGCATACGGAGCATAGGAACTCCAATCGCGACAATAGAAGCATCCTGCATGAATAGTCCCACCAATCCGGGCGCCAGAGTAGAAAGAAGGACCGCCAGTACAAGGGCAATACCACATTCAAAAGCATAGCAAAAACGCAGAATCTCTTTCAATCTGGAATGGTTCTTTGCTCCGTAATTATACCCGATGAGTGGCTGTGCTCCAAAAGCAAAGCCTACCATAATCAAAACAGCAATCAGATTGATTTTCATTACAATTCCCATAGCTGCCACTTTATCATTTCCATATGGAAGCAAAAATCGATTTGTCAGTGTCATTCCAAAACTCTGCATAAGATTTGTAATGGATGCAGGAATTCCAATTGCAAAAATCTGTCGTATCTCGTCTGATTGAATATGAAACTTTGCTGGTTTAATCGACAATCGTTTGCTCCTTGCCAGCAAAAACCACACAAAAAACAAATCCGCACCTATATTACCAATTACTGTTGCAATTGCTGCACCAGCTGCCCCTAATTTCAACACAGAAATGAAAAGCGGATCAAGGATCATATTAACAATCGCTCCTAATATGGTTCCTGTCATAGAGGCTGTTGCAAATCCTTCTGTCCGAAGAAGATTCGCTGGCGTATAGGACACAATGATAAATGGAGCACCAAGCACAATAACAGTAAAATACTGTGAAGCATAAGCGAATGTTTCTGTATCGGCTCCTAGCAAGTACAAAATCGGAGTCCGAAGCAGCAGCAGCAATATGGCTATTATAATCCCGCAGAGAAGGGCAGCATAGAAACAAAATACACTGAGCCTTTTTCCGTCTTCATCCCGTTTCTGTCCAAATAACCGGGAAATAACAGAGCTTCCACCTAGGCCAAAAATATCACCGAGAGCGATCATCAAAGTAAAAATCGGTGCTCCCAGAGAAACACCTGCTACCAGATTTGTATTACCAGTCTGCGCAATAAAATAAGTATCGACCATGTTATAGACCAGTGAAACTACCATACTAAATACAACCGGAAGTGCAAATTTAAAATATACCTTGTGAACTGGTGCCTGTTCAAATAATTCATTTTCCAACATCATAACCTCGCTTTCTTACTTAACAAGCTTAGCAGATCGGCTTGATTTTTGTTGTGACATATGGCACAATAAAATAAATATTTTCTGCGGGGGCACTTATGGAACAAGTTCATGACGAAAAAATATTAGAGCGCTACATAAATCTCTACCACATATATGAAATTTTTGATACCAAAAATCTTACGTTCCGACTTTACCAATATGAACGTGGTGAGATTTTGAATTATAACCGCGATTTTTCCAATCACCTCCAATTTCTTGTATCTGGAGCCGTTCAGATTTATTCTATACGCGGAGATGGAAGTCGCTATCCTCTTTGCCTTCTCAATGATTTTACTTTATTAGGAGATATGGAATTTTGCGGAGAAACATCTTTGCCCTTTCTTGTGGAAGCCACAAAAAAAGTAATGTGCATAGAATTACCGCTATACGATTTTAAAAATATACTATTGAATGATAATACTTTCCTGCGTTTTCTTTTGCGCTCCGTAGGGCATAAAATGGCGTTGTTTACCGAATCAGAGGCATCTTTCTCAAACCTTGAAGAAAAATTGCTTCACTTCTTAAAATATGATTGCCCTGACCATCAATTTCAGGGAGTTGAGGCGACCGTCATTCAACTTCGATGCAGCAGGCGGCAGTTGCAAAGACTGTTAAAGTCATTAACCGAAAGACAAATCATAGAAAAAAAGGGAAAAGGAATATATCGGCTTAAGTGAAAAGCCATTTTGCTATCTAATGACGGGTTCTTTAAGCAACATCGCAATTCCAATAAAATTTCCTGCTATAAAAAAACCAGAAGCATTTGCTCCTGGCTCTCATCTCATATACCTTCAAAACCACACACAGAAATTCATTTCTTCCATCCGATTTTCTTCTACCCAGACTGCCTTGTGGAAGTTCTGTTCGCTTCGCTTACAGAACAACCTCGGCTTTGGTTAAGCCTTCGACCTATTAGTATCAGTCAGCTCCATGCATTACTG